>JAXEIW010000068.1:0-5487 GCA_034101885.1 Clostridia bacterium
TATAATATCGGAAAGATTTAATATTAATGTGGAGTTCGGACAGGGCAGCATATCATATAAGGAAACGATTGAATCACCTGTTGAGGGTATAGGGCACTATGAGCCGTTAAGGCATTATGCTGAGGTGCATCTGCTGCTTGAGCCTATGCCGAGAGGGAGCGGAGTGGTATTTGATACAGATTGCAGCCGTGACGAGCTTGCATTAAACTGGCAAAGACTTGTTATGACACATCTTGAAGAAAAAACACACATAGGTGTTCTGACCGGCTCTCCCATTACCGATATTAAAATAACACTGATTGCCGGCAGAGCCCACTTAAAACATACCGAGGGCGGTGATTTCAGACAGTCAACCTACAGAGCGGTGCGACACGGGTTAAGGTGTGCAAAAAGCGTATTGCTTGAGCCTTGGTATGAATTTAAAATAGAACTGCCGTCCGAATATGTGGGACGTGCCATGTCCGATGTTCAGCAAATGGGAGGAAGCTTTTCTCCTCCCGAAAATACGGGAAATATGTCAATTCTTACGGGCAGCGCACCGGTGTCCGAAATGCGCAGCTACCACAACGTGCTGATAAGCTATACAAAGGGAAAGGGAAAAATATCCTGCGATTTGAAAGGCTATGAAAAATGTCATAATGCACAGGAGGTAATCGAGAGTATAGGGTATGATGCGGACAGCGATACGGAAAATACAGCGGATTCGGTATTTTGTGCCCATGGCGCAGGCTTTGTTGTGAACTGGAAAAATGTAACCGAATATAAGCATATTGATACCGGACTTGACTTTTCCCCTCCCGATAAAGAAGAAGTTGAGGAACGAGTAAATAATTATATAGGCGAAATAATCAATGATAAGGAATTGATGCGTATATTCGAACGTACCTACGGACCGATTAAGCGCCCACAACACGAAGCTTTTAAGCTTAAAAAAGAACGTACCTCAACAACGGTAAAAAGCTCAAAATCCAACATAGCAACCGGCGGAAAGGAATATCTGCTGGTTGACGGTTATAATATTGTTTTTGCATGGGAGGACTTAAAGGAAATGGCAAAAACAAACCTTGATCTTGCACGAAATACCCTTGTTAATATGCTGTGTAATTATCAAGGCTTCAAACAGTGTGAGGTTATACTTGTCTTTGACGCATATAAGGTTAAGAAAAACCCCGGTGAGATTGAAAAAATCCATAATATCAGCGTGGTGTATACAAAAGAAGCTGAAACGGCAGATACCTATATCGAGAGAGTATCTCATGAATTAAGTAAAAAAAATAAGGTTATGGTCGCAACGTCGGATAACCTTGAACAACTTATTATATTCGGTAACGGCGCAATGAGAATATCCGCAAAGGCATTCCGTGCCGAAATCGACGAAACACAAAGACAAATCAGCAGATTTCTTTCGGAAAATTAGCGTGTTGACATTCTGCTGAGCGAGCGGAAAAAGATTTACCGAATTTTTTTCAAAGGATAGAAAGGCAGAGTTCTTAGCCGCTTCCGAAGAAGTAAAATTCCCCGTGCGACACAAATCCTCTGCCCATATCAATCCATAAAATTATAAATCCTGCAAATCCCCTGCCGGCAAATCATTTTCGAGATTATCCCTTGCAAGATCGGTGTCTATGAGAGTATATGCCGATGAAATCGGTTTTTCGGCATCGTGCGGATCCCCGTGATAAACCTTCTGCGAGGGTGCATGAGTGCCGGCAATTATAGGATTTGCCCGTTCCTTTCCGCTTTTTGCCTTGCCTTGAATTTCGGGAACCGCCGCATTGTCGTTTCTCGGCTTTGTGTGCGTTCTGTCTATCCTTTTCATACCTTGTTTAGCCATAAAAATCCTCCGTTCCGGCGCAAATCGCCGCCATAATGTTGTCTTTGTGCAGTTAAATATATTATTGCCGTATGCAATATATTTATGCGTGACTGTTCGGTAAAATCAATGATTGTAACAAAGAAGAAAAAACAGCCGAAATCACCGTAATTCGGTGTTTGGCTGTTTTGTTTATACCGTTATTTTTTTGTTTCCGCTTTGGGATTTTCGTAGGGCTGCGTTTCACCCAGAACGGTAAGCTCCGCTGTTTTCTGAGCAACGGTAAGCTGCGTGTAATTTTTACATTCCTTTACGTTTATTTTAAGCCGATTGGGGCTTACATATACAGTGTCGCATGAATTTCCGTCCACATACACAACGCTTGACGGAGTAAAGTTTTCTCCGTATATACTTGCGTACTTTGAACCGATTTTTACATCACTTATCGTAATATCCGAAATTCCCAGCTTCATGTCGGCAGGCTCATGTTCGGAATATTCTCCGCTGCTGTAAACATACTTGTTGCCATAGAGCATATCGTATTGCAGAATTTTTTCCTCCGGCTCACATTCTGTGCCGTTTTTCAGTTCGTATTGATGCAGCCTTGTCATTATCCCATCGTTGATTTCGAGAAGATCCAAAGTATATGCCGAAAGGTCATAGGATTTAAGATCAAGCTCATTGTGAGTTTTTTCGTAGTTGGTCCATATAACGTATTCGGTCTGATATATTTCATTTTTGTCAAGCATTTCTTCGGGGAAATTAAGTGACGGCATATGGTCGCCGTACATAACAACCATAACCGGTTCATCATAATTTTCCAGCTCATCAAGAAACGATTTAAGCCATGCATCCTCATCCCGCAGCTCGTTTACATAGTATTCAAGATCAGGCTTTATATCCATTATCGAACTGTTTCCGCTTACCTTTATATCATAGTCAACGGTGCTGTCCTGTGGGTATTTGCCGT
The DNA here is from genome assembly GCA_034101885.1 of Clostridia bacterium. Taxonomy (GTDB): domain Bacteria; phylum Bacillota; class Clostridia; order UBA1381; family UBA1381; genus RGIG1988. The sequence continues at coordinate 2,784 of JAXEIW010000068.1, forward strand.
GGCATTGAGCGGTTACTATAAACAGAAAATCCTTTTCCGGAGTTTTTTGTAAAGCTTGGAAAGCATACTTTGTAAAAGCGTTGCTCTTTTCCCATCCCAGTCTGTTGTATTCTATATTATCCATGTATTCCGCCGGGGTGAAATTGTCAAATCCGAGATTTTTATACACCTCGTGCCTGTCATAGAATGTTCCCGTATGGGTATGCAAGGCATGGGTTGTGTATCCGTGTTTTTTCAGAATATATGCAATCGACTCTGCGGTCTGATTCTGAAGAACAGATTCATAGGGGTATTCGCCTATGCCGAAGTGCTTTATATTCATTCCGGTCAAAACCTCAAATTCGGTGTTTGCCGTTCCGCCGCCATATACCGCAACTCCAAGCTTTCCCGAACGATAGTTGTCCTTGCAGTATCTGAAATTCGGGACAGGATCTTCACTGTATCTTGCTCCCGGTATCAGATAGGGATCTACAAAGGATTCAAGCTGAATAAATATTACATTGGGGTTTACCTTTTTACTGTTTGAATTTTTTCTGCCCGATTGGGGTTTTATTTCGTTTAAAATGTTGTCAATCTGAGCCTGACTGTATGTGTCGGGTTTTTTTATGCCGTTTGCAAATATGCTGTTTAAAAAGCAGCAGGCAAATCCGTATTGATACGCTTCGTCGGTAATGTTTGAGCTTACGCTGCTGTTTTTAGCCTTTACTATATAGTCGGTCGGTATTATTGAAACTGCTGCGGATACTGCTATAAAAACAGCAATTTTTCTGTAATCGGTGCGCTTTGAACACTCCTTAACGGCAAGCATAAATAATCCGACTATAATAAGAATAAAAAGCAAAATTAATGCTACCATCTGAAACTTTGTCATATAAACGTCCATTATCTTAAGCGCAGATTTTAAAACAAAAAAGTCAGCGGCAATAAAGGGCGTTCGCCTGTAGTATAACAGCACCGAGTTGGTTATTCCGGCAGCCAGCCAAAGTGTATTTATAAGCAGTAGAGAAAATTTCCGTTTTTTGCATAACAGCGCAAGAGAAAAGGTCATCATTATTAAAAATACGTTGTATAAAAACAAAAACGGATGATTGAATATATATTTAAATCCTTCAATAACAGACATTCTTGCAAGTATTTCTATAACAAGGTTCAATACTATTGAGGATATTATTGACAAACTTAAATAACGTTCACGAATAACATTGTCAAAGCCTTTTTTTAATCGGTCAAACCGACTTGAGTCAATCAGTTTTTTGAAATCATATTTTTTGACTATGTCTTTTGCAGTTTTTAAAAAATCGATAAATTTTTTCATTTCAATCCTCGATTCCGCCCTATGGCATAAGTAAACTTATAAAAACCATATGCTGCCGAAACAACTCCGACAGCATATGGATGTTACAAAATCCTTTTTTATCAGATTTTTTGTGTCCAGTTAAATTCATCCTTGATTCTGCCGCTTTGGATACCTGTAATTGTATCATAAAGCATTTGAGAAACCTTGCCGATTCCGCCGTCTGCAACGGTAATCTTCCTGCCGTTCCATTCAAATGTTCCGATAGGCGAGATAACAGCGGCAGTTCCTGTGCCGAATGCTTCTTCCAAGGTGCCGTTGTCATGAGCTTCGTATAATTCATCAATGGAAATTTTTCTTTCCGTTACTTTATAACCCTTTTGTCTTAACAGCTCGATAACAGACATTCTTGTTATACCGGAGAGTATGCTTCCCGATAATTCCGGAGTAACAATCTCACCGTTGATAATAAAGAATACGTTCATTGTTCCGACTTCTTCTATATACTTTCTTTCAACACCGTCAAGCCAGAGAACCTGTGTATAACCGATTTTTTCGGCATCGTCCTGAGCCTTTAAGGAAGCGGCATAGTTTCCGGCTGTTTTTGTGAAGCCCATTCCGCCCTTTACGGCTCTTACATATTTCTGCTCAACGTAAATATCAACAGGATTAAGTCCCTGCGGATAGTATGCTCCGACAGGCGACAAAATAACAATAAATAAAAGATGCTTTGCAGGATGTACGCCGACATGAGGATCGATTGCAATGATGAAAGGTCTTATATAAAGAGATGTGCCCGGTTCTGTAGGAATCCAGTCCTGATCTACGGAAACAAGCTTTTTAATTGCTTCAACGCAGAAAGCCTCGTCAATCAGAGGAATACAAAGACGCTCGTTTGAAACGTTAAGTCTTGCCATATTTTTCTCAGGTCTGAAAAGCTGAATTCCGCCGTCCTCGGTTTTGTATGCTTTCATTCCTTCAAAAACTTCCTGTCCGTAGTGCAGACACATTGCCGCAGGATCAAGAGAAAGCGGAGCATACGGTACTATGCGTGCGTCATGCCAACCCTGTCCCTCGTCATAGTTCATTAAAAACATATGATCGGTATAGTAGTTTCCGAAACCAAGCTTCGTGTCAGCTGACGGCTTTGTTTTCGGATTTGTAGTTTTGGTGATTTTAATTTCCATTGTTTAAACATCCCTTTCCATGCTTTTTATGTAATAAAAAACATATCATTTCTGTTATTTTATAGATTATTTCTACTTATATATAATGCTCACTGAATAAATGCGATTTTCAATCGCATTTAGAAAAATTATGACTATTGTCAAAATTTTTCGTGTAAAATCAAAGATTTTACACAGTTCGCATTGATTAAGTCTGCTGAAATAAATATTTTGGTAGCAAAAT
>JAXEIW010000069.1:0-6791 GCA_034101885.1 Clostridia bacterium
GACCACTTTATAGAAGATGACGCTGATGAAATGGTTGGAATTATTAATGATAGGTTTACGAATTTGGCAAATGATTATCTGCTTAATAAAGAAGAAGTGGAATATGTTGTTGATGAATTGCATGATGAATTGAACGGTTCAACTTTAAAAGATATGTTTGCTTCTTATGACAGAAACAAATATGCCGATTCTATCCTTGTTCCAATTATAGAAAAAAAAGTCAAAGAGCGAAAATTTGTTAAACTTCCCAAAATAGAGGATATGCAAAAAGGTTTGATAGAATTGCTTGAAGATATGTCAAATGAACAGACAGCCAACGCTTGAATATAAAAAAATTTTCGCTTGACAGATATTAAAAAATTTAATGATGCAATCTCCCGAACAGAAATCAATCTGTTCGGGATTTTTTATTTTGGAGGTAATATTATATATATGAAAACAGAGCAAAGAAACACACAAATTATATTTGAATATGATACGGATATGAAAAAGAAATATCTTCACCGTATTATTTGGGATGAAAAAAAGGAAAGAGCAACGGTTATAATGCTTTCAGCAGGAAGTTCGAAGGGAGTGTATTTTGACAGGACAACTTGCAATGTTCTTAGAAATCTTATGAATTTAGGATTTGGTTCGGCTGATATTGTGAATTTGTTCCCCGAAATCGGCAACGGCAAGGTTGTTGTGTCAAATTCCGAGGACATAGAAAACATTCAGCAAATAGAAAAATCTGCTGAATGTGCGGACAAAATTATTTATGCTGTGGGTACAGGTCACAAGACCAACAAGGCGGTTCGGAAAAGAGCAAAAACGGTAATTGAGATTATCACAAAATATGCAAAGAAATGTTATTGCATATCGGACAGTGACGGTCAGTTGTTTTATCACCCTCTATGCCCAAAGGTGTGGGATTGGAAGCTTGTTCCCTTGCCCTTCAAGCAGTTGGTTAAGGAAGTGTCGGAACAATGATAAAGATAGGTCACGTTGCCGATATAAAGAACAACACGCAAATTCCAGAAAGTATAAAATCTGATGTTATTGATATCAAAAATGAATATTACGGCACATGGTCAAAAGGAGAAGAAAAACCAATGTTCAGCCCAATCGGCAAAGCGTTCTATATTGACAAAATTGAGTGTAATTTTGAAGATGAATCGATATATCTTTCTTTTAAGTCAAATTATGGCGACAAGGTAATTCGTCATACTCTTTCAAGGAGCAAACTTAACTATATTGGCATGAGCGAATTGGCTAATAACGGATTTGATGTAAAAAATCTTGAAGTTTTTCAAGCGCTCGTTCCAAAATTAGAAGAAATGTATTTTAAAGACCATGACATTAGTTCATTTCACCAAGGAATAGGCTGGGATAAATCAGATGATAGTTCATACAAAAAAGAACTATTTGCGGGAAGTGGTGATTGTGTATACAAAAGATATGATTACATAGATAATATTCCCTCAAGATACAATGGAATATTTGATATAAAGCCCAGAGGGAGTCTTGAAGAACAGTTAAAATTTATAAAAAAGGAAGTCCAAGGAAATATTCCTTGTGAGATGGCAGTAGCATTAGGACTGTCAGCCGTAGTCAATGGAAGAATTCGAGATATCGTTCATACCTCGAATTTGATAATACATTTGTACGGCGACAGTTCACGAGGAAAAACTACTGCGGCACAGTTAGCAATTTCGGTGGCAGGGATTCCTGATTTACAAAAAACATCGTTAATGATGTCATGGAATTCTACATCAAATGCAATTGTTTCTCGCTTGAAAATGAATAGAGGAATGCCTGTAGCAATGGATGAAATCTCTAAGTTTTCAGGAAATGACCTTACTGGTCTAATATATGCTTTATCTGATGGCAGAGATAAGGAAAGATTAAATAAAGACGCTTCTTTAAAGAGCATTGATAAAAATGAAAGCTTTGCCACCACTATTATAAGCACAGGAGAAGCAACAATTACCGGAAAATGCAAAAACAATACCGGAATAAAAGCACGTGTTATTGAGATAGATACACAGTTCACCAACAGTGCAGAACATTCCAACATTATCAAAAAAGGATGTTTTGAAAATTGTGGTCATTTAGCTCCAAAGTTGGCTGAATTCATGCAAGAAAAAGGTATTGACTATATTGTTGATAGGCATAAGTATTGGATGGAAAGATATATGGAAAAAACTACGGTTTCTGCATTGAAAGAACGTGTAAGTGCAAATTATGCAGTTGTTTTATTGGCGGCAGAAATGGCAAATTTTGCATTTAGGTTCACATTTGATGTAGAAGGGATTCTCGACTTTTTTGTAGAAAACGAAAAAGAAACCAGTGGTGAAAGAAATATTGCTTTTGAAGTTTACGAAAAGCTGATTGATTATGCACTCTCCAACAGAGGTCATTTTATAAGACATAATCACAAGAAAAATAATCTGCCTTTTTCGGAAACATCAGCTAATGATAATATCGAAATACTCGGAAGAATAGAGGAGTGTATCAACAAAAAGTTTGATGACACAAAAACTATTGTAAATGAGTATTGTTTTACTCGTGAGGGATTCAAGAAAATTGTGACTAAATTGGGGTATGAGGATGATATGGTCTTGCTGAAAAAGTTGAAACAAGCAGGTTTACTTAATCACGAAGAAGGGAAATTGTACAGAAAAAGAAAATTGTGTCAGGATGATTGTCACCCTACTAATATGTATGTACTCTATGAATTTGAACAAACTCCTACGAGTTTTGATGATTTTGTTGACATTTCTGCCACTGATGTCGAAAATCCCTTTGAAAAAAAGTGAATTTCGCTATAGACAACACTTAATAGGGATTGATTATAGGTAGTTATTTCCTATAAAAATACGCAAAATCCCTATTTCCCTAAAAAACTTATATATTTTATTTATAATGTCACATACAACCTACGCTTGATTTTATCGGTTGCAACAATAAAGTCAGGCAAATGTTGTAGTCGGCAAGAAAGGAAACAATTATGAATGAGAAAATTTACTATAATATCAAAGATATTTCTTCAATACTCGGAATATGTTACCATAAAGCATTAACCTTTGTAAAATATAGTGGGCTAAAATATAACAAAATAGGAAATACCTATCTTGTATATAAAAACGATTTTTATGAGTTTATGGAAAACAATAGAGAAATAAATCTTAAGGAGGCTGAATACAATGCATGTATCGGGACACATACGAAAAAGAAATTCAAAAAGTAAAGAACCATGCTATCAAATAATTATAGAACTGCCTGCCGACAAGGTAACAGGCGAGAGAAATCGAATATATAAAACTGTACACTGCACAAAAAAGATAGCTGAACAGCATTTACGTCAGATGATTGATGAATGCGAAAATCATTCTTATGTGAAATCAAACGATATTACCGTCCATGAATGGGTAGATAGCTGGTATGACTTATATATCAAGGATTTCCTATCCCCTACTACAATTCAAGGATACAAATACAATATTGAACACTATATAAAAACAAGCAAGCTGTCCACGCTTAATATTCAGGATGTTACGTCCGCAGACGTTCAGAATTGGGTAAATGAGCTATCGAAAAAATCACCTGTAACGGGAAAGCCCATAAATCCGAAAACGGTCAAAAACATATACCACAATCTTTCAGCTGCATTTGACAAAGCTGTAGACAACGAGATTATAAAAAAGAATGTATGCAAAAATGTAACGCTTCCGAAGCTTGTCAAATACAAAGCGGAAGTCTATGATGAGAAAGAAATCAACAAGCTTCTTGAAGTTATAGACGGTACAGACATGATGTTGCCAATCACTCTTGACCTTGTTCTCGGATTAAGACGTGGTGAATTATTGGGTTTGAAGTGGCATCATATTGACTTCGAGAAAAAGTTAGTTACCATTGAGGATAATCTTGTAGAAGTCAATAAAAATATAGACAAGCAAAGAACACTTACAAAAAAGCCGAAGTCTATAAGCGGAGAAAGAACAATTCCCATTACAGATAATATAATCAAGCTGCTGAAAAAAGGCAGAGCGGAATATTTATCAAACAAATTAGCATTGGGAAATCGTTTCTACGATGAGGATTATGTGGTATGTCAGCCAAACGGAAAACCATATAAGCCTGCTTCATTCACGAAGAAATTTCATAAGTTATTAGCTGAAAATAATTTGAAAATGATACGTTTGCACGATTTAAGGCACACGAATGCTACGCTGATGCTAAGTCATGGAGTATCTGCAAAGGTTGCTCAAATGAGATTAGGGCATTCAGACTTTTCAACTACCATGAATATATACTCTCACGTACTTGAAACAGTTGAGGTTTCGGCGGCAGAAACAATTGAAGATACCCTTCTTGGCAAACGGGCATAAGAAAGCAAATGCAGTAACTCATATCAATTGGGTGCTGCATTTTCTTTTTTTGCTACCACCTATAAACCCTTGAAAAGCAGATATACACTGGGTTTATGAAGGTTGGTGTGAGGCAACATTTTTTAAATAGTTATATTTGAAATTGCATTTAAAATATAAACTCTTCACATCTTTGACTGCGTAAAAACCATTTGCTTTTGGTATGTAAGACCGAGAAGTGATATCAAAGTTATAAAGTCATTTGTAGAATTATTGTACTCATTTTCATATCATAAATTACATAAATTTTCATTCAAAATGTTTACAAATTACCAACTAAGTGGTATAATATAAAAAATGATGATAAAATGAGGTGATTTTTTTGAGTAAATATATCTCTGAATTGACTATTAAACAATATAGGGGAATAAATGATTTAAGAATCACAAATATCGGAGAAATAAATGTATTAGTCGGTAATAATAATGTTGGTAAAACAAGTATTTTGGAAGCAATAAAAATATTGTCAATTCCAGATGACATTGGAAATCTCGTACGTGTCGCTATAAGCAGGTATAGCGGAAAGGCGGCAAACTTTATGGATTCATTATTAACGATATTTCAGGCAAATATACCGGACGTAAGTGAGGCTGAAAAATTTAATATAAAAGAAACGTATGAGTTAAGCTTGGGTTGTAAAACCGACTTGAAAGATATTAAATTGCAAATAATGGGTTCTGTTTCAGAAAAAATTGATTTTAGCAAAGCTGATGAACCTATCAAAAAATCATTCGATGCCTCCTCTATAATTGAAATAAATGGAAAAAAGGTTCATCATCCTTTTTCTATTTCATCGTATGATATAGAAGTAGGTAATTGCGAATCTATTTTTGATGCCTTGTTTATGCCTGTTAATACAAGTATTTATAAGTCATGTGTTAACCTGTACACAGATGTTATAAAGAATCATAATAAAAATGATTTTATTAATATAATGCAAATTTTTGATAAAAATATTTATGATATAAATATAATAGATGAAATGATATGGATACACAACAAAAGGAATGGTGTCATGCCATTGTTTTCTTATGGTGCAGGGATGCAAAAAGCTTTATTGTTGGGTATGCTTGTTACTTTATCAAAAGACGGAATACTTCTTGTAGACGAAATTGAAACAGCCATTCATACAACGGCTTTAAAAGATGTGTTTTCATTTTTTGTTTCAGCTTGTAAACAAATGAGAGTACAAGCATTTGTTACTACTCATAGCATAGAAGCGATTGATAGCTTTTTGGGAGTTGCAGACGATATGCTTGAAACAATGCGTATAATGACATTTAGAAAAAATGATATATCTAACAAAACATATGCAAGAGTGATGTCAGGGAATGATGCATTAGAAAACAGAAACGAATATGAAATGGAGTTAAGGATATGAATAGAATTATTTTGTGCGAAGGCTATGATGATGCTGTGTTTTTAGGGTATTATCTGTACAAAATAACAGATAGAAAATATCAATACAATTCAAAAAGAACAGAAGTTTCAGAAAATTTACATCTGCCTAAATGCAAGGCAAGAAATGAAAGACGAGAAATTTATGAATATAATAATGATTGTGTCTTAATATGGGCGGTAGGTGGAAAAGATAGTTATGAAAAGGCTATAACATATATTTCAAAGATTAGTAAAGATTTTCCCGATGAAAGATTTACAGATATATTTATAGTAACTGATAGAGATAACTCAGATATAGATACATCATTAATTCAATTTTCAGAATTATTTATAAAAAATGGCATTGATATTGAATTAAAAAATAATAATATAAATACATATGAATATTATACAGAAGACAGTATTTCTTATGATATTCACATAATACCTATAGTCATTCCGTTTGAAGAACAAGGGGCTATTGAAACGGTTTTATTAAATAGCTTGTCGGAGAAAAAAGAAGAAGCAATTATCGTAGATGAAGCAAAAAAATATGTATATAATATTGAAAATAATTCAGAAGTAACCAGTTATTTAAGACATGATAGGGAGAAAGTCAAGGCTCGTTTTTCAGCAGCTATGTCAGTAATAAATCCAGACCATTCCACTGGTACGATGAATACAATATTAATTTCTCAGGAATGGGAAAATACAGAAGAAATAAAAAAGCATTTTGTTTTAATTAAGGATATTTTTCAAAAATCTATAGTTCGTTCTTAATTAATGGCTGCTGAACAATTCTGAAACGCAGCCGCACAGCGGCTTACAAGCGTTTCAGAATTGTTTTGGTGCAAGGATTTGGTGCATTTTTGCAAAAAATCCTTGCACCATGAATAAATATTTTGCTACCAAAATATTTAATTCAGCAGACTTTATCAATGCGAACTGTGTAAAATCTTTGATTTTACACGAAAAATATTGACAATAGTCATAATTTTTCTA
>JAXEIW010000070.1:0-14494 GCA_034101885.1 Clostridia bacterium
AGACTATGCTCTTTGGTTGGGCGGTTCAAGTTTTGCGTTCTTTTTTAGACAACAGTCAAGGAAGTTCAGTTGAATTGTTTAGCTTTTATGAAAATAATGATGCCAAAACACAGTGATAAACAATAATTTATACCTGAATAGTAACTATTTTTTGTTAAGTTTTATTTAAATCTAATATTTAAAGTAATGCTCACTGAATAAATGGCAGGTTGAGAAATTAGCAGACGAATATTATAGATTTATCAATTTAAAGGATGAAGATTTGACCGCAATTCTCAGTGCTTTCGGAATAGAAATACCGAAAAAATTATACAGAATCGGAAAATTAAAACATATAAAGCAAACAATATAAATTATCAATGCAGTGCGAAAAAGTAGTACGAATTATCAAGAGCGCAAAAACAGCATAGCATCGCTGTTTTTGGCTTAAACAAAAGCTTCCGAGCAAGTCAATCGGAAGCTTTTGTAATGTTTTTCGGGCAAACTCGGGTTATATCACACGTTTGCCGAATTGTCAACAAATTTATTACTATTTTAATAAAATAACAATAAATGCGTACTTTTATTTATAAATATTTACATTTAAATTTATGAATTAATCATCTTTTTCCGGTTTATCCTGTTCAATTTTGCACACCAAAGCTTCGTCAATTCGGTGGTCGGATATTTTTGTAACCTTTATTTGAAGTCCGTATGCCTCAACCTCTGCTGTAGTACCGTCCTCCGGTATAGCTCCGAGACTTCCCAAAATCATTCCGGCAAAGGTATTATATTCTTCAACAGGCAAATCAATGTTCAATTCTTTTGAAACAGTTTCAATATCGGTAGAACCCAAAATCTTCCATGTATTATTATCAATTTGAGTGATCTCGACTTCTTCAACCGCCTCGGTATCATTATCAAGATCTCCTACTATTTCCTCCAAAAGATCCGACATTGTAATTATTCCGGCAAGGCCGCCATATTCGTCAAGAACAATTGCAAAATGATTTTTTGAACGCTGCATATGTCTGAACAAATCATCCGCTTTTATTGTTTCGGGTACAAGATAGGGGCTTCTTATAATAGGCTCTATATCTATATTTTCACAGTCTTGTTCATTTCTCAAAAGCTTGTAAAAATCAGTTGCCTTAATGAGTCCTATTATGTCGTCAACCGATTCTCCGCAGAGAGGATATATGGAATGGTTTGTCCGTGAAATGGTTTCCTCCATATCCTTAATACTGTCATCTTTCCATAGAAATTCCACATCTGTTCTGTGCGTTATAACATCCCTTACGGGTGTGTCGTCAAGTTCGAAAATATTGTGAATCATCTCTTTTTCGTCAGGATCGATTGCTCCCGATTCGCTGCCCACGTCAACCATAAATCTTATTTCTTCTTCGGTTACCTCATCGTCCTCCTTTTCGGTTACACCGATTCCGAACGGTCGGAGTATCAACGCCGAAATTCCGTATAACATTTTCTCAAAGGGCATACATATACAGCAAACGGTATTAATAAGCCACATCATCGCAAACAAAACCTTTTCGGCTTGTTTTGCGGTTGCTTTACGGGGAATATAAACACAGAATATCTGCATAATAAAGGACAAAATCAATATGCCGACAAACAGAATCAGCGTACCGTGTGCCTCCATATGCTTTTGGGCAATAATTGCAGAAAGCATAACCGTAACGGTACCCGCTGCGCAAAGCTCGGTTAATACACTTACTATCTTCAGGCAGTTATATACCCTTGTGTTTTTTTCAAGCCGTTTTAAAGCCGCTTCGGCTCTTTTATCTCCTTCATCGGCAAGTCTGGTAAGCTTTGCCTCACTTACATTATCCACAGCAGCTTGAGCGAACCGAACAAGCATTGTTATAAGCAAAAAAACAATCGTTATTAATAATTGGGGAGGGAACGAGTCCACAAACCATCATCCTTTCATATATACACAAATTATCAACTATTGTATCAGATTATTATGAAAATGTCAAACAATGTAATCAATATTTAATGTACTTTCTTAATTTTGCATATAATTCGAGTCTTTATATTATCTATTAAGCCATAAAGTTCTTTGCATTTTAAAATATAAAGGCATATAAGATAAACAATTACCGCTGCTGCGGCACATAAAACAAATTTAATATACAAATTATCCGGTGACAAATATTTCATAAGCTGCGACGCCCCAAAAGCCAATATACAGGAAACAAGCACTTTTATTATAAGCGTAAGCATAGATGACAGCTTGAAATCGGGAATGTATTTTTTTACCGATTTATTCAGTATTGCAACCGTAAAGACAGTGGATATACCGGTAGCCAAAGATATACCCAATATGCCTATATATCTTGCAAGTACAATGCTCAAAACCGCATTAATCAACACCGATATTATATTTGCAAACATAGGCGTTTTTGTATCCTGATAAGAAAAATGCAGCCGCATATACATTTCACGAAAAGCCACAGGTACAAAACCGAAGCCGAATCCAATCAACGCATACGACGTATGCAGAGCTGCCTCTGCATTAAACTGATTTCTCAGATAGACAATGCTGACTATATCATAAGACAGGGAACATACAACCGCTGTTATCGGCGCAAGAAAAATCAAAAGCCCGCTGAGCGATTCCCTAAATGTTTTTATGACCATTTCGGTATTTCCCTGAGATACATACGTTGCATATTGTGAAAGCAGTATAAGACTCAAGGTTGCGGTTATGGTTGCCGAAATAAACTGTTCAAGCGTATTTGCATACAGATAGTTTGATGCAAAGCCCTCTCCCAAAAAGGAGCAGATTGATTTATCTATAATAGAATTAAGCTGAACAAATATATTGCTTACCAAAAGCGGCAATGACATCCATATCAGTTTTTTTATATTTTCATCGTCAAATCTTATTGACGGTCGGAAATTAAATGTTCTGCTGCACAGATATTTGAGCAGAAATGTCTGAATTATATTTCCGAGAAAGTATGCTATAATTAAAGCCTTTGTTCCCAACTGCACCGAAAACAACAGCACCGTTATTATTGCAATGGGATTATAAACTATTCCGTACAGCTTGCCCGGCACAAAAGAATTATTAGCATTCAGCACGGCGGCATAAATCGACTGAAACGCGGTAAATATAAATGTCACCGAAAAAATCCTAAGATACAGTACCAGTCTGTCAAGATCTGCCGCATTATACGAGGGAGCAAGAAATTTTGCTATAAACGGCGCAAACATATTTATAAGCCCAATAAACACAGCGCTTGCCATAAGGAAAAGCGTGAGCATTTTCGAGGCTACATTATTTGCCGAATTTTTATCCTTCTTCACCGTCACATCGATATAGATTGTAATAAGGGCGGTTGTAAGAGAGGACAGCAACGCCCCCGACAACCCTATCATAAAATCACTTGATACAAAATATATATCTGTGTTTATATCGGAGCCGTAGGATGAAGCAATAACCATCTGCCTTATAAAGCCCAGAAACTTTGAACCTAACATAACGGCTATTACCATTAAAGAGGATCCGATTATCGATTTGTTTTTTTTCATATTTATAAATATTAACTCCCTTCGCAAACTCCCCGTTAAATGTACCCGGGATATTTGTTTGGTTTGTGTTTTCGTACGTTCATTAAATACCAAAGTACATTAATTAAAATAAATTTTAACATATATGTCCCGCTTTGTCAAATGATATGACAAAATGTTTCATAAATGTTAAATTTTATTTATTATATTCATTTATGTGTCAAGTCACTTGTTTTTTTTTTCGTTCCGTGTTATAATAATTTATATAAAAATCGAAAGGGGCATATCTTATGTTAAATACAAGGGTGGCAACCAAAGCGGATATAAAAACCATAAGAGAATTATGGGATGAGTTTTACGGATATTCCGAAAACTTTACCGACTGGTTCTTTAACAGAGCATTTTACAGCCAAAACAGTATCGTTGGGACAGATGATACAAAAATTGCCGCAAGTTCCGGATTTATTCCGTATGAAGTTAAAGTAAACGACAAAAATCTTAACTGCGCATATATAGCCGGACTTGTAATGATGCCCGAATACAGGGACGAAAACAATTTAAGACAGATGATAGCCGACACGCTCCTCACAATAAACGCATCGGACGCACCTATCAGCCTTGTTATACCTCATAATTATAAGCTGTATGAAAAATACGGTTTCAGAACCTGTTATAATTTCAAACAGTATAATATAACACCGGATGATATATCCGATTTTAAAATAAGAGGTCATGTAGAAAGACATAAAATAAGCGATAAAATTATAGATGAGCTTAATGATATATATGAAGTTTTTATGAAGGACAAGAACGCATGGCTTATACGCAGCGCTGAAAACTGGAAGCTGATACTTGAGGATCTTATAGGAAATTTCGGCGGAAAGATTGCCGTTCATTATAACGAAAACAATGAGGCGGACGGATATATTCTTTATGTAATAAGAGACGGCCGGATGGGAATTTATGAAATGGCTTACAAAAACAGAATTTCTTATGAAAGTCTTATGGGATATATTAAAGCTTATGACACTCAGGTAAGAAAAATTACAATAAAGGCAAGTGCCGATGACTTATCATATCTTGACTTCTGCGACAACCGTAATGCCGCAGGTATATATCCCTTTGTAATGGCAAGAATTAATAATGCAGGTATGCTTTTATCGGAAATATCAAAGGACTTTGATAAAAGTGTTAAGCTTCAGATAATAGACCGACTGATAGAGGATAACAATAAAACCTTTTTAATCTCGGAGGAAGGAGTTACCTCTGTTGAAGATGAAGCGGACGCAGCAACAGATATAGGAACGCTTGCCATGCTTGCTCTCGGATTTATAAGCATTGATGAGGCGGAAAAACTTGATTTACTAAGCGGAAATGCACAAAAGCTTTATGGTTTATTTACCAAAAAAAGCAACTATATTAATATGCTGTGTTTCTGATTATCAAAAAGGTCGGAATTTTAATTGTTCAAGGTTTGCTTTGCAAACAAATTACAAAAAGCACGCTGAAAAACAGCGGAACGGAGGATTTTATGATTTACGTATTATTAACAGACGGTTTTGAAGAAACAGAGGCAATTGAGCCTATAGATATAATGAGGAGAGCGGGACTTATGGTTACTACGGCAGGAGTCGGCAGTCAGCTTGTAAAGGGAGCTCATAACATAACGGTAAAGGCGGATATACTGATTGATGATATAAACAAAACCGATATGGAGCTTTTAATGCTTCCGGGCGGCCCGGGACACACCTCTCTCGATAATAACGAAAAGGTACAGGAGCTGATTGACTACGCTTATGAAAATGATTTATATATAGCTGCAATTTGCGCCTCCCCTTCAATTATAGGTAAAAAGGGATTGCTTAAAGGCAAAAAAGCAACCTGTTTCCCCGGTTATGAAAAATATCTTACAGGAGCGGAATATGTTCCCGATAAGGCCGTTGCCGACGGAAAAATCATAACGGGAAAAGGCGCCGGAGCTGCTGCCGATTTCGGTTTTCTGATTGTCGAAACCTTAAGAAAGAAATCCGATGCAAAGGAATTAAGGAGAATGATGCAATATTGATTAAATCGGAAATCAGGACTCTGATGAAAGAAAAAAGAAAAAGCATGACAAATCAGGAGGTATCAAGGTTCAGCATCCTTGCCGCACAGCGCTTCATTTCTTCCGAAATTTATAAAACGGCAAACACTGTAATGCTTTATTTCCCACTGGGAAATGAAACAGATACTTCATATATTTTAGAAAATATCTTTAAAGACGGAAAAAGAGCGCTTCTCCCCGTTTCCGATATTAAAACAGGAAAAATTGTTCCCTCAATTATAAAAAAGGATACAGAAATGGCAGAGGGAGCATACGGGATAAAAGAGCCAAAAAATATAATTAGTGTAAATCCGGAAGAAATCGATACAGTTATTGTTCCCGGTATAGCTTTTGACAAAAACGGTGTTCGTGTGGGCTTCGGAAAAGGATATTATGACAGGTTTTTATCCGGCATAAAAGCAAAAAAAGCCGGATTCTGCTATCATTATCAGGTTACCGACAAAATTACGGCAGACAGTTTCGACATAAATATGGATTACATTATTACCGATGAGGAGCTGATAGTTTGTGAATAAGGGTTTTCAAATCGGTTGGTGGCTGATAATAGCAACAATAGCATCAATGTATCTTGTATCGCTTCCTCTTGCGTACATATACCCGAACATGAATGAATATGTGCTGTCGCTTATAGGTGAAACGGGAATTATAATACCCATTTTAATCGGCTTATTATATTCAAAAAAATGCGGAAACAGCGTTAAGGATACCTTAGGATTAAAAAAATTCTCCCCTGTGCTTATCCCGCTTTGTATTCTGCTTGTAATCGGCGCTCAATATTTTATTACATATGTGACAATGCCGGCAGAAATGATTTTAATTATCATGTTCGGCTCGGAAACGTCAACCTCGCAGATGCTTGTACCCAACGGCATCCCTGCCTTTTTGACCGCCTTCTTTGTACTTTGCGTTGCAGCACCTGTTTTTGAGGAACTGCTGTGCAGAGGAGTTTTAATAAAGCTGTTTGAAAAATACGGTTTTGCCGTATCGGTTATTTCAAGCGCTTTGGCATTTGCAATGCTCCACCTGGAATTAAGAAGCTTTATACAGATATTTTTTATAGGTCTGCTTTTGGGCGTTATACGAGTATGTTCGGGCTCTGCCGTTTTAACCATTATAATGCATTCGGTAAACAATTTTTTAAGCTTATGTCAGCTTATGTTTTTTGATGTTGATTCACCGGGAGCGGAATATACTATACTGTTTTTTGCAGCTCTATTATTTCCTGCGGTAATTTATATAACCTTTGTAAAATGCGCAAAATATTTAGACTACAGTTTGGTAAATAAAACCGATAATCAAAAAACCGGAATATCCGTTGCGGCAATAATATCCGTTGCAGGCTTTTTGGGCTTTAATCTTGTTTTATTTGTAAACAGACTTATAAACGGATTGTGTTCCGCAGAACTGATAGGACTTTTTAAATTTTGATTAAAGTGAATGATGAAAGGACAAAACAATGCTATTTGATTCTCATGCTCATTATAATGACGAGCGATTTAATGAAGATGTTACAGAGCTGTTAGACAGTATGAATAAAAACAATGTGGGATATATAATGAATGCCTGTTCCTCAATCGATGAGATACCGTATATATTAAAGCTGTGCAATAAATTTCCTTTTATGTATGCTTCGGTGGGAGTGCATCCTCATGAGGTTGAAAAGATGACAGAGGAAGATATTGAATTACTAAAAAAATACTCCAAAGAAGAAAAGGTGCGTGCAATAGGAGAAATAGGTCTTGATTATTTTTATGATAATTCTCCCGTGGATTTACAGAAAAAATGGTTTGCAAGACAAATTGAACTTGCCCGTGAGGTTAATCTGCCCGTTATAATACATGACAGAGATGCCCATAAGGATTGTATGGATATTTTAAAATCGGAAAAAGTATGGGAGTGCGGAGGAGTATTTCACTGTTATTCCGGCAGCGCCGAAATGGCGAGGGAAGTCCTTGATCTCGGAATGTACATCGCATTCGGCGGCAGCATCACCTTCAAAAAAGCACAAAAACCGGCAGAAGCCGCGGCTGTTGTGCCTCTTGACCGATTACTTATAGAAACGGACTGTCCCTATCTCACACCCGAACCCCACAGAGGTAAGAGAAACAGTTCTCTCTATATTCATTATGTTGCCGAAAAGCTTGCGCAGATAAAGGGCGTATCGGTTGAAGAAATAGAAAAAGCAACGGAAGAAAACGCAAAAAAATTATTTAATATAAATTAAGAAAAGGAATGATATATATGTCAGCTATGAATATAGTATATAAATACCAAAATTCATTATATGTTAATCTGACAAACAGATGCACAAACAAATGCAAATTCTGCATAAGATTTACACCGTCCGGCGTGGATCAAATAGATTTGTGGCTTGAACACGAACCGAACGCCGACGAGGTTATAAAAGCTTTGGAGGAAAAAAACTTCAGAGATTACAGTGAAATAACCTTTTGCGGCTACGGTGAACCGACAATGGCATTTGATGTGTTGATAGAAGCCGCAAAATATATTAAAGACAACTCCAAATGCAGGATAAGAATAAATACCAACGGGCACGGAAACAGAATTGCAGGCCATGATATTACGCCGAAAATGGAAAATTTAATTGACTGCGTTTCCATAAGCTTAAATGCCGAAAATGCAAAGAAATACAATGATATATGTGTCTGCGACTACGGCGAAGACGGATTTTACGAAATGCTCGATTTTGCAAAAAAAGCAAGCCGATATGTACCCGAGGTTGTATTGAGCGTAGTTGATGTAATAGGAAAAGACGCAATTGAAGAATGCAGAAAAATTGCTGAAGAAACAGGAGTAAAATTCAGAGTAAGAGAATACTCGGAATAATTGCCGTATTTTCATATCTGAAAAACCGATAAACACGAAAGGGGACAAAATTATGATTAGAAAATCCTTAATAGCCATGATTTACGAAACAGTTTCGATACAGCGCTGGAACGACCATATCAGGCCGTCCTGCGGATTTACAGAGCTGGATAAGCAGGCGCATAAAATGTTTTACGCATATGTGCTCGGAAAATGCGAAGGAGAAAACAATTTTGATCCCTTATTGCTTGTTGAGGGCGGTATTTTTGAATTTCTTCACAGAGAGATATTAACCGATATAAAGCCGCCGATTTATCACAGTCTTATGAGAGAAAAGGGAGAACAGATAAACAACTGGGTATTAAATCAACTTAAATCAACCCTTGAATGTTTAAAGGGCGGATTTTATGAAAGAATGATTAAATATTTCAACGATCCCGATTATGCGAAAAAGGAAAAGCAAATACTAAAGGCGGCACATTATTATGCAACAGACTGGGAATTTAATGTTATATATCCTTTAAATTCCACTACATACGGCATAGATCAGGTTAAGTTTGAGGTTTCAAAAGGTTTATCTGCCTGCAATACCTTTGACGGATACAAGATTTTTGAGGCAAACAGCGAACTGAAAAAGTTTTTGTCGGTAATCGGAAAGCTCCGATATCAGCAGAGATGGTCAAGAGCTGTCAGAATTCCCGAAACATATGTTATGGGACATATGCTTGTGGTTGCTATTTTATCATATTTATGCGGCTTGGAAATAGGGGTTTGTCCGAAACGTGCCGTTAATAACTTCTTCGGCGGACTGTTCCATGATTTGCCTGAGGTTATGACAAGAGATATTGTTTCTCCGATAAAAGCATCGGTAGAGGGACTTGACAGTCTGATTAAGGAAATAGAAGAAGAACAAATGGAAAAGGTAATATTCCCCCTGCTGCCTTGCGAATGGAGAAGTGAAATAGAATATTTTACACAGGACGAATTTGATTCAAAAATAATTATTGACAATGAAATAAGAAAGGTTAATTCCGACAGCATAACCGCAAAATATAATATGGATTGCTATAACCCTATCGACGGACAGATTATAAGAGCCTGCGACCATTTATCGGCATATCTTGAAGCTTATCTGTCAATAAAATACGGTGTTCAGTCGGAAAGCGTACAGTCAGGCTATCATAATCTGTTTAACAAATATGAAAACAGAATTATTGCCGGCGTTGACTTCGGTCAGCTGTTTGACTATTTCAGAATTTAAAAGATAATCAAAACAATATATTTGGACTTTATTTATGGGCATATATACTGTCCGAACAGATTTATTTTGTTTATTAATGTCATGCGGAGTTATGAAAATGAAATACAGAAAAGAAACAAAGCCTTTAAATTATGATGATGCAAAAGAAAAAGCCTTAAGGTATCTGGAATTCAGAAGCCATTCCGAAAAGGAGCTTTCGGATAAGCTGAAACGAGCCGGTGCCGATGATGATATTATACAGCAGATTATGACCTTTTTGAGGGAATATAAGCTTGTAAATGATTTGGACTATGCAAGGCGCTATTCAAGAGATTTACAGAATTTAAAAAAATTCGGAAAAAACAGAATTATTACAGAGCTGAAAATCAAAGGAATATCCCATGATATAATAGATACCGTAATATCGGAGCTTCCGCAGGCGGAGGATAATATTCTGGAAGAAATGATAAAAAAACGTCTTAAGGATAATTTCGATAAAAAGAATAAAGATAAGGTAATAAGGTATTTTATATACAGAGGCTATCAATTTGATGAAATAAAAGAATGTATAAATAAATTAGAACAAAACCAATGCAATAAATAATTATTTGCTGCATTTATCTGAAAGGAATGACACAATGGGATATAATATAGGAATGGTGTCGCTGGGTTGTGCAAAAAACCAAACGGACGCCGAAACGATGCTGGGAATTTTAAAGGAAAAAGGGCACAAGTTGGTGTCAGAACCCGAAAATGCCGATGTTATCGTGGTAAACACCTGCGGCTTTATTGAATCCGCAAAACAGGAATCGATAGACGCTATTCTTGAAATGGCAGAATATAAAAAGGGACGCTGCAAAATTCTTATTGCATCGGGCTGTCTTGCTGAAAGGTATAACAATGAGCTTCTGAAAGAACTGCCGGAGGTTGACGCAATAGTCGGAACAGGCGACTATCATAAAATTGCAGAGGTGATTGACAACTGCTTAAAGGGAGATAAGCCTGCGTTATTCGGGAACAATGATTATACTCCCGACGAGGATTTGCCGAGAATTTTATCAACACCCTCCTACACCGCATACCTTAAAATTGCCGACGGCTGCGATAATAACTGCACCTATTGCGCTATTCCTAAAATAAGAGGAAAATACCGAAGCAGAAAAATCGAGGATATATATAATGAAGCGCAGAAGCTTGCCCAAGCAGGAGTAAAAGAGCTTATTCTTATTGCCCAGGACACTACAAGATACGGAAAGGATATTTACGGCAAATATTCTCTTTGCGACTTACTGGAAAGGCTTGTTGAAATTTCCGGAATAGAATGGATAAGGATTCATTATTTTTATACCGAAGCTATTACCGACGAGCTTATAGAAACAATGGCAAAGTATGATAAAATCTGCAATTACATCGATATGCCGATTCAGCATATTAATGACAGGATTTTACGCCGAATGGCAAGAAGGACAAACAGAGCGCAAATTGAGGAGCGCATAGAAAAAATAAGGCAGGCTATGCCCGATGTTGTAATCAGAACATCTCTGATTGTAGGCTTCCCCGGAGAAACAGAGGAAGAATTTGAGGAATTGTATGATTTTGTCGAAAAAATAAAATTTGACAGAATGGGCGTTTTTGCTTATTCTCAGGAGGAGGATACCCCCGCTGCCGATTTTGAGGATCAGATTCCCGAAGAAGTAAAACAGGAAAGACTTGACAGACTTATGTCATTGCAGCAGCAGATCTCTCTTGAAAAAAATCAATCTAAAATAGGTCAAACTCTTGAGATTCTCACAGAGGGATATGACAAAGACAGCTATCTGTTTTTCGGAAGAAGCAGAGGCGACAGCATAGGCGTCGATTCAACAGTATATTTTGCGGCAAATGATGAAATAGAATTCGGAGATATAGTATCTGTCGAAATTCTTGACGCAGATGAGTATGATTTAACAGGCAAACAAACAGATTAGTTCGAATTATAAAGGGTATCTCTAAAGTTAATTCTGTTTTATTCATAAAATTACCGTGTCTTGCAACATCGACATAAATAATAAAAATATACAGAGGGAGTTTAAAGTAACAGCCATGAACAAAAAGGCAATTATAGCTATGAGCGGCGGTGTCGATTCCAGTGTTGCCGCCTGCATAATGAAGGAAAAAGGATATGTGTGTATCGGTGCAACCATGAAGCTTTTCAATAATGATGACGCGGGGATTCCTAAGGAACATTCCTGCTGTTCTCTTGCCGATGTGGAGGACGCAAGAAGTGTAGCCGACTCACTGGATATTCCTTATTATGTGTTTAATTTCTCCGATAAATTCAAAGAATGTGTAATAGATAAATTTGTAGATGATTATGAGCAGGGAAGAACACCCAATCCTTGTATTGAATGCAACAGGCATCTGAAATTTGAAAAGCTTTTTCAGCGCGCAAAGGAGCTTGATTACGATTATGTTGTAACAGGTCACTATGCAAGAATTGAATATGATAACAAATCGGGACGTTATCTTTTGAAAAAAGCATTGGACGACACAAAAGATCAGGGCTACGTCCTCTATTCAATGACTCAAGAGCAGCTTGCTCATACCCTTTTCCCTCTCGGTGAAATGAAGAAAAGCGATGTCAGAAAAATTGCCGAAGCACATAATTTTATAAACGCCAAAAAGCATGACAGCCAAGATATATGTTTTGTTCAGGACGGCGGATATGCCGAATTTATCGAAAGCTATACAGGTAAAAAATATCCATGCGGAAATTTTGTGGATAAAAACGGAAATATAATGGGGCAGCACAAGGGAATAATAAGATACACCATAGGACAGCGTAAGGGGCTTGGTCTTGCTTTGCCAAAGCCTGCATATGTATGCGGCATTGACATCGAAAAAAACGAGGTCATTCTGGGAGATAATGACGACTTATTTACAACAACTCTGATTGCCGAAAACATTAATCTTATTTCGGTTGAGCAAATCGAAAAGCCTATGCGCTGTAAAGCCAAGGTCAGATACAGTCAGCACGAAGAGGACGCAACGGTAATTCAGATAGATGATGACAAAATAAAGATAACATTTGACAAGCCACAGCGTGCCGTAACCTGCGGACAAGCCGCCGTTTTATATGACAATGATATAATAATCGGCGGAGGAACAATCACAAAGATAATCGATTAAAAATATCTGCCGTACAACAGATGTATGGCAGATATTTGTTAACTGCACTATGGAGGAAAAATGGAATTTCTTGATATTATCGATAAAAACGGAGAGCCTACCGGAAAAATTGTAGAAAGGTCGGAAGCCCACCGAAAAGGAATAGCTCACAGAACATCCCATGTATGGTTATGCAGAAAAAATAACGGCAGTATTCAGATTCTTCTGCAGAAAAGAAGCAATGACAAGGATTCAAACCCCGGCTGTTATGATATTTCAAGTGCGGGGCATATTCCGGCAGGCAGCGGATTCTTGGATTCGGCGATCAGAGAACTTTCCGAAGAATTGGGTATAAACGCAGACAAAAATGAATTAATATATTGCGGTCAAAGACACTTTCTTTATGAAAATGTATTCTACGGCAAGAAATTTATTGATAATCAAACAAGTAATGTATATCTATTGAAACGGGATATTGACGCACAAAATATAAATTTTCAAAAGGAAGAAATTCAATCCGTTATGTGGATAGATTATTATGAATGTGTTGAAAAGGTGAAAAACAACGAAATACCCAACTGTATTGTTTTGGAAGAATTGAATATGATTGGAAATAATCTGCTTTCTTTGGACTTTTAATCACAAAGGGTTGGAAACACAAAAGAATTTCAACAGCGAAATCGTCCCATCAAAAAGGAGCTTATAATACATATGAATAAAAAACAAGAGCTGAAAAATGCTTTTAAATCAGCCTTTCCGAATACAATTCCTATTCTTACCGGCTTTATTGTTTTGGGAATTGCATACGGAGTATTAATGCAGTTAAAGGGGTACACAACAGTCTGGTCGGTACTTATGAGTATGCTTGCCTTCTGCGGTAGTATGCAGTTTGTCGCAATCACGCTTTTAACAACCGCCTTTGATCCCATACAGGCGTTTTTACTTAGCATTATGATTAATGCAAGGCATTTATTTTACGGAGTTTCCATGCTGAAAAAATTTAAGGGCATGGGTAAACTGAAATATTTTTTGATTTTCGCTTTATGCGATGAAACCTTTTCTGTTGAATCGAGTGTTCATATTCCGGAAAATATAAATAAAAAGTATTTTTATTTTTTTGTATCACTGCTGAATTATTTTTACTGGATTTTAGGTACATTTTTAGGTTCTGTAATAGGAAAATTCATTGAATTTGACACAAGAGGTCTTGATTTTGCACTGACCGCACTGTTTATTGTATTGTTTATCGAACAGATAAAGTGCAAAGAAAATATACTTCCGGGAATTATAGGATTCCTTTTCGCTGCCGTTGCTTTGGTTATCTTCGGTGCTGAAAATTTTGTAATTCCGGCTATGGTTTTGATTTTAACTATTTTACTTATAAATAATGCAGTAGATAAAAAACATCAAAGATTGACAAACAGAAAGATATAGAATCACGCGAAATATAAATGTTGGAGTGAAGTAACGTGAAAGATAAGCGGCGCATCTCTTCCACGTTTGATTTGTGCCACCGCATGGCGGCGGAATGGAGATTAATATGCATCTTACAAATTTACAGACATTAATTATAATAATAGTTATAGCTTTGGGAACAATGATAACAAGGTTCACTCCCTTTATTCTGTTTCCCGACGGAAAAGAATATCCGAAAATAA
>JAXEIW010000071.1:0-3110 GCA_034101885.1 Clostridia bacterium
TCTAAAGTTTTGCAGCGGTTTGACCATACCAATGCACAAGGCATTAAGCTTTCAAGTAAAATAAGCACGGAAATAGAATATTTACTTAAAAAAAATAACCGGTCATTTGAAAGCTTAAATAATGATCCTATGCAAATCCGAGATTTGCAGCAATCAATGTATAATTTGCTTAATACAGCTTTGGAATCATCCGAAGGCAGCGGAGCTTATGTTATTTTGGATGTGACGGTCAATACTGCGGCAAAGGACTCCGAATTTTCACGCTGTGGACTATATCTTCGCCGCACGAGTGTCAATGACAGCAATCCTGTCAATTCGGAAACAGCACTGTTTCGCGGTATGAAAGAGGTTGCAAGAAAAAACAAACTTGAGCTGCATAATCGATGGAATATGGAGTTTAATATTAAGAAGGTTCCTTATTACATGGAAATGCAGCAAAGTGCTCCGGTGCGCGCAGCAAATTCTTATTTATGGGCAAAAAAGGAATCGCTGACGGACACATGGGAAAAAGCAATGTTGCTTGTTGTTCCTATTATCGGAAGCCAAGGAGAATTTTACGGTGTATGCGGTGTTGAAATCAGTGAGCTGTATTTCAGACTTGGTTATCCTTCCTCTGAAAGTAAGTTTGGAACAATTGTGACGGCATTGTCTCCGAACGAAAATGGAAATTTATGTTTGTCAAAGGGGCTATGCGGTGCTGATAACAGAGGTAAATTTTCCGAGCAAATTTTTTGTATAAAGCCATCGGGTAATTTTAACTACTATACATCAGATGAAAGAAAGTATGTTGGACTTTCAAAGGAAATTTCAATATCGTCTTCTCCGTTAAACGATACAGAGTGGACGGTTTCGGTTCTTTTGCCGGCGTCGAATTTCCGTGAGTATGCCGTTAAAAGGAAAGTAATTTATATTACAGTATTTGCCGCATTATTACTAATTATGATAATTATGTCGGTATTTCTCTCGCGAAAATATGTGCAGCCCATTGCAAAACAGCTTGAGGCAATTCAAAACGGGAATTTAACGCATGAATCTAAAACCGGACTGTCTGAAATAGACGAACTTATGAATTTCCTGCATACGCAGCAACAAAACACAATATCTGAAAACACCGGTATACCGGAGGGAATACAGGAAATTTTTGATAACTTTATCGAACGTGCAAAAACTTTGACAAATGCAGAATACAATATTTTAGAATATTATATTGAAGGATATCAGATTATGGAAATACCCAATCTCGCGTATATCAGTATGAGTACAGTAAGAAGACATAACAGAAGTATTTATGAAAAATTAGAGGTTTCATCCAGAGATGAACTAATGCTTTATATAGATTTGCTCAAACGATGCGGACGTCTTGACAAGCTTCGCCGTAGTACAAAAATTTAAAGAATATATTTTATCGAACTGACTGATTATTCGGTCGGTTCTTTTTTTTGCAAACTATTTAGGCGCTTTTAACAAATAAAGGTGTATTATATTGTTAAATGTGCACATTATCCAATGGATAATATTTAAGAAAAAGCCCCAAAAGTATCCAATGGATAATATCTTTTTTCTTTTTTTTCAGCTACAATAAAATCATAATACAGTTGAAAGGAGTAAATTGCTATGATGAAAGACGAATTGATAAAGCACATGAAAGATTGTTCGACAGAAGATGAGTTTTGCTTTAAGTTCTTATGTTCATCCTGCGGAACATGGTGGTACAGTAAGCCAATACCATTTTCGCAGACCGGCAGCAGAGTATCGGATAAAAACAAAAAAGTGATTTATGACGCACTTTACAGAAGAGAGTGGATTAATGCGCGGAACGCCGTCTTGGATGATGCAATAAATCATTTCAGCATTTGCCCGATATGCCATGGATTGATATGTGACCGTTGCTTTTTGATATGCGATGAAATCGAGATGTGCAGTTCCTGCGCGGAAAGACTGCATGAATCAGGAAAACCGGTAATGACGGGAACGAGCAACAGATAGGAGACTGTGAATATGAAAAGAAGAATGAGAGTAATTATTAGCGTTATCGCATTGCTTATGGGATTAATGCATCCGGCATACAATATAAGCGCATATTACGAGAATACGGACGACTATTGCGTGGATGTTACGGTAAATGATGAGCTTCTTGTATTTGATGTGGCTCCGTTTGTTGAAAACGGAAGAACGCTTATTCCGGTGAGGACGGTTTCAGAGTATCTAAAATACAATGTAAATTGGTATGAAAATGAGCAAAAGGTTGAAATTAGTTCGGGAGCAGACAATTTGACGCTTTTTATCGGTAGTATGGAATACTATAAAAACGGAGAAGCAAAGACGCTGGATGTCCCGGCAAAAATAAAAGACGGAAGAACTCTTGTGCCGCTGAGGCTGATAGCCGAAGAATTTGGCTGTGAGGTTGAATGGAACGACGAGCTAAGGCTGGTAAGCATTATTAAATATAATGTTGTCGAAGTAAAAACTCCCCAAGAGCTTTTGGAAAATGCCAAAAACTACACAAAAATTATTCTCACAGAGAGTGAATATAACCTGTCGGAGCTTGATGATATAATCATTTCCAATCCGGCAGTTTATAAGGAAGATGCATTTGACGGATATGAATATGTTATTGAAGGATTGTTTAATTTCGTTATTGAAGGTGGGCGCAATGATAATTCCTGCATTATTACCGAATCCACTTATGCGAATGTCTTAAGCTTTAAAAACTGTTTTGACCTTACCCTTAAAAATATCACAGCAGGGCACAAGGCCGAAAAAGGCTCTTGCACCGGCGGCGTGATATATACGGAGGGCTGCGGTGGAGTGAATATTGATAAATGCAGTCTGTACGGCTGCGGCACTTACGGAATCCGTACATACAGCACTGCGAACATGGATGTAACCGATACCGAAATATATGAATGCAGCTACGGTCTGGTTGATTTGTATGTGAGCAGCGGTATAAGGTTTTACAACTGTATTTTCAGAGATTCCGAAGAGTTTTCCATGTTTGATATAAACCAGTGTCAGGACATAAGCGTGAAAAATTCGGTGATTAAAAATAACAGAAGCGGTGAATGGAGTGCCTTTATAAGCACTTATGAAAGCAAAAACATTGAATTTAC
>JAXEIW010000072.1:0-20442 GCA_034101885.1 Clostridia bacterium
TATGTGCCTTTTGGTACTTTTGGGCAAACAAAAGTACATATATTTCAACATATAACGTTGCAGGCAATAAAAATCAGCGGATTAACACTTGTTATTTTAAATAATTACGCATCTAAACAATAATTTATACCTGAATAGTAACAAAAATATGTATTTATTTTTCGAGATATTCCTTTAATTTCCCAACAGCCGCCTTACCGTCGTTATACCCCAAATAATACAGCTCACCCAGCTTTTCCATATTTTTTTCAAGCCTTTCAACAGGAATCAGCCTTGACGGACATATCATAAACACCCTGCCGAGGTTTTCAAGCTCTGTCATCTCATCGCACAACTCATTATATCGCCTTGGACTGCTTTCAAGCTTTTCTGCAAGCTTCGGATAAGAACGATAGATTAAATGCGGCAAAGAATTTTTTTCTTTTACATCATATCTCCATTCCGACGGACGAGTCCTTATTATAATAATCTTATCAAAATTTTCCTGAATTGCCCATTTATACGGTACTTTAACACTGCATCCGCCATCGAGATAGCGCTTGTTTTCTATTTCCACCATCTTTGAAACATACGGCATTGAAGCGGATGCCCGAACAGCCGAAAAAATATCCGAGCATTTTCCTTTTTCAAAATACTCCGTTTCTCCGCTTACGCAATTTGTAACAACAGCTATAAATCTTCTTTCGGGACTGTTAAAGCTTTCAATATCGAAGGGATCATTCGGTATACTGTTAAACGCAAAATCAAACCCTATAATACCCTTGTTTTTCTGTAACGCTTTCATTCCCACATATCTGCTGTCATGACGATATTTAAGGCTCACCCGTGCCGAACGGCCAATTTGCCCCGAAACATAATTCATTCCGTTCATAGCGCCGGCTGACACACCTATGGTACACTGCATATTTATATCAGCCTCCATAAGAGCATCCAGCACACCCCCTTCGTATACGCTTCGGAATGCGCCGCCCTCAAGCACAATACAACCTTTTGTTAATTTTTTTGACGCAGTTCCTTTCGGCAGAGAATCTATTCCCGAAAAAATCTTTTTGCTCATACTAATCCTCCATTCCGCCGCCATACAACGGCACAAATCATAACTTGGAAAAGAAACAGGCAGATTACCGCTTTTACAGCGAGAAACGGTATATGCGTACCGTTTCAAGTAATATTACCAATATTTTCATAGATTTTATAATTAGGTATATATTAACATAAAAAGCTGCAATTTTCAAGAGAATCAATTATTTTTTGTGCAGTTTCAGTGCCATAATCAGGATTAACATAAATTATTTTGTTCAGAGTTTATTCTTCTTTTCGCTGTGACAGGCATCATGCATTGCGCAGCCGCCGCAGCCGCAACCACATGATGATTTACCCTCTTTTTTATTTTTTATCATTAATCTCACAACGCATATTATAATTGCCGCAAGAGCAGCACCAACTATAATGGTTGAGATATTATTTAATACCCATTCCGTCATAAAAACCTTTCCTTTCTTTTCAATGGTATTATCCTATAATGACAACACATTCATATAATCGTATTTATTCAGTGAGCATTATATGCGATTATGCAACAGCCTGCAATTTTTTCGATTTTCTGTATGGTTTTAAAATCATATAAATCATATATACAAGCACTGCCAATGCAAATATAAGTCCTGCTGTATTCGCACTTCCGTAAATAAGCATACCGAACTGGTTTATAATAAGCGCCACGGCATAAGCAAACGCACATTGATAGCCTATGGCAAACCATGTCCATTTTGTGTTATTCATTTCACGTCGTATTGCACCGATTGCGGCAAAGCACGGAGCGCAAAGAAGATTAAACACCAGGAATGAATACCCACTGACGGGCGTGAAGGCACTCGCAAGGTTTGAATACACCGTTCCTGTTCCGCTGTATAAAATACCCATTGTACCGACAATATTTTCTTTTGCAATAAGCCCGGTAACCGAAGCTACCGCAGCCTGCCAATTACCCCAGCCCAAAGGTGCGAATATCCATGCAATTGCGTTACCGACGTGAGCCAATATACTTGCATCTATCTGTTCCTCCGTAAGCATTGCAAAATGTCCGTCTGTAAATCCGAAATATGTTGTAAACCATATAACAATTGCGGAAAGAAGAATAATCGTTCCCGCCTTTTTTATAAAAGACCATCCTCGCTCCCACATACTGCGAAGAACATTCATAAACGTGGGCATATGATAGCTCGGCAGCTCCATTACAAAGGGTGCGGGATCTCCTGCAAACATTCTTGTTTTTTTAAGCATTATACCGGACAGTATAATCGCTGCCATACCAACAAAATACGCAGAAGTTGCCACCCATGCCGAGCCACCGAAAACTGCGCCTGCTATCATTGAAATAAAGGGGACTTTTGCGCCGCACGGTATAAATGTAGTCGTCATCAAAGTCATTTTTCTGTCACGGTCATTTTCAATCGTCCTCGATGCCATTATTCCCGGTACTCCGCAGCCTGTAGCGATAAGCATAGGTATAAATGACTTACCGGACAGTCCGAACTTTCTGAATACTCTGTCAAGAACAAAGGCGATACGAGCCATATATCCGCAGGCTTCAAGAAATGCCAGGAATAAAAACAACACAAGCATCTGCGGTACAAATCCTAAAACAGCACCTACACCTGCAACGATACCATCTAAAATAAGACCGCTCAGCCAATCGGCACAATGTACCCCATTTAACACTTTTTCCACAAGTACGGGAATGCCCGGAATCCACACTCCGTATTCTTCAGGATTCGGTTCAGTATAATTATATTTCTCATAAACACTTATCGCTGTGAGCAAATCTTCATATGACGATGTAACCGTTTCATCTGCCATTGTTTCTTCGTCCACAATCACATAACTTGCCTCATCCATTTTCTTTACGACTTCGGCGAATAATGCTAACGTTGATTTTGCCGTTTGCGAATTGAAGTCCTCCGCTTCCGAATCGAGTGCCATACATACGTTATCGGTATCAATGCCATTATCGGAAGCATATTCAATATAACCGTTTATAACCTGTGCCGACTCTGCAAATTCATCGGCAGACTCCGTATATGCAGCAGAACCCATTCCAAACAAATGCCAGCCGTCACCGAATAATCCGTCATTTGCCCAATCCGTTGCAGCCGAACCTATAGAAACCATAGACACATAGTAAACAACAAACATAATAACGGCAAATATAGGAAGTCCCAGCCACCTGTTTGTTACTATCCTGTCGATTTTATCGGAAACCGAAATTCTGCCTGAATTTTTCTTTTTATAACACCCTTTAATCAACTGCGCAATATATACGTATCTTTCATTGGTAATTATACTTTCCGCATCATCGTCAAGCTCCTTTTCCGCATCGGCAATATCTCTTTCAATATGCTTCATGGTGTCTTGCGAAATGTTAAGTGACTTTATAACCTTTTCATCACGTTCAAAAATTTTTATTGCATACCATCTCTGCCGCTCCTCAGGCATATCGTGAAGCACCGCTTCCTCAATATGCGCAACAGCGTGTTCCACTGCACCGGAAAAAGTATGCATGGGAAAGGTTTTTCCGTTCTTGACAGCATTGACAGCCGCTTCGGCGACCTCGGCTATTCCCGTACCCTTTAATGCAGAAATTTCAACAATTTTGCATCCAAGCTCACTTGACAACTTCGAAATATTTATTTTATCACCGTTTTTTCTGACAATATCCATCATATTGACTGCAACAACAACAGGAATACCCAACTCGGTAAGCTGCGTTGTAAGATACAAATTTCTTTCAAGATTTGTGCCGTCTACAATATTTAATATTACATCCGGCCTTTCATCTATAAGATAATTTCTTGCCACAACCTCCTCCAATGTATAAGGGGAGAGCGAATAAATACCCGGAAGGTCTGTAACGGTAACGCCTTCATACCTTTTCAGTTTTCCCTCCTTTTTTTCAACCGTAACTCCCGGCCAGTTTCCCACAAATTGATTTGAACCGGTCAGTGCGTTAAAAAGTGTTGTTTTTCCGCTGTTCGGATTCCCTGCAAGCGCAATCTTTAAATTCATTATAATCCTCCGTTCTGCCGCTTTGCGGCATATAATAATACAATAAAATAACATTTCCTTTTTCCAAACATAAACAAATATGCTCTGATTTCCCATAAGACACAATAAATAAATAATGCTCACTGAATAAATGCGATTTTCAATCGCATTTAGAAAAATTATGACTGTTGTCAAAATTTTTCATGTAAAATCGAAGATTTTACACAGTTCGCATTGATAAAGTCTGCTGAAATAAATATTTTGTAGCAAAATATTTATTCATGGTGCAAGGATTTTTTGCAAAAATGCACAAAATCCTTGCACCAAAACAATTCTGAAACGCTTGTAAGCCGCTGTGCAGCTGCGTTTCATAATTGTTCAGCAGTCATTATATAATTTCAAGTAAATAATAGCATATCAAAATATAATTTTCAATTGTGTTTTTTTTATTTTTATTGTGTTTTTTAATATTGAATGATTAAATTTCAAACATCCGGATTAACGTTGCCGAGATATTTCTCTTTCATTGTAAACAGCGTACTATGTCTTAAAATCGGTTGCAAGCACACTTAAATATTATTTGAAAGGTTGGAAATATATATCTCGGTTTACAGACAGAAAACAAGAAATGGCAAAATCCGAATAATTACTTCGAAATTTTCGATACGAGCTTATTTATTGTTTCGACCGCAAAAAACTTTATTTTATATTCGTTTTTTTCATTATCTATTATTTGAAACGCCTCATCATCAAGATTATGTTTAAGAGCCTCTCTTCCCTTTTGGCTCATGCTTCCGCAAACCTCCTCGGTAAAGCACAACGGAGGATATGCTACGCACCACCAATTTTGTCCCATACCCTCTCCCAAAACAACCTTAATACATTCATATCTTCCCGCGGGCATCGAAATATTATTATAACTCTTCGTGGGAAATTCATCGGTAACACAATAAATATTGCAATCATATCCGGCATTTATTTTTTTCATATAGCCGCAAATATCTTCTTTTGTTTCTTCAATATTATTTACAACATCAAATTTATCGGCAAAGCTTTTTTCTCTTATATTATTAATAATTCTGTCACGCACCATGAGCTTGATATTCTGATCATATTCGCTGTCACTGTTGGCAATAATATGCAGACGAAGAAGATTATCGGACAAATCCTCTGTTACCGAATCGGAATAAACAATTCCGTTTAAAATCAATTCCAATGCAGTCATAAAAGCAAAAAATATTTTCTTCATATATATTTCCTTTCCTGTAAGTATAATAGCATCATGTAAAATTTTTGACTTAAATATATTTTTCTATACATAAAAAGAAGCTGCGCTGTTCAAAATAGGAATATACAATAAATTCAATGAGGTGATAATATTGGAAAAAACCGGCATAAAAAAATACTTAATAATCTCTTTTCTTGTTATCGGTTCTGTAATTACTGCGCTTTTCTGCATATCGAAATACAACGCAACGGCTCAGACTCAAAGAACTTCAAGTGATGTTCAGTTGATGGCAAGAGCGGTAAACGGCGAGGCGAGAGGAGAGCCTTACGAAGGGCAGGTAGCGGTTGCCGCCGTAATATTAAACAGAGTAAAGCACTCGTCCTTCCCCAACTCCGTTTCCGGTGTTATCTATCAGCCCGGCGCATTCACAGCGGTATCGGACGGGCAGATTAACGTGCCTATTGACACAAATTCCACCGTTTACAAAGCCTGCAATGATGCCATGAACGGCTGGGATCCCACAGGCGGCGCAATCTATTATTTTAATCCCGACACAGCGACAAGCTCATGGATTTGGTCGAGAACCTTTATTAAACAGATAGGCAAACACAGATTCTGCAAATAAAATTTATATGCAAAGAACACCTTGCAAAGCATAAAAGAATTAATTATAAGAAAGGACATAATTATGACTGCAAAAAACAGATATATTTATTGGATTTTATCCGCGGTAATAGCAATTCTTCTTGTGTTTTCTGTTTTTCAGTACACCCACGCAAAAGAATTGCAGACAAATGTGGAAAATAACTACAACAGAGCCTTCCACGAACTTGTGAATTATGTTGATGACATAGATACGCTTCTTCAAAAAAGTATGCTTGTATCAAGTGCAACACAGCTTAGCACAATTTCCTCCGAATTATTCAGACAGACAACAGCCGCAAAAGCTTGTTTGGGGCAGCTTCCGATTTCGGAAATTCAGCTTGAAAATACCGAAAAATTTTTGTCACAGATTGGTGATTTTACCTATATGCTGAGTCAAAATGTAATAGGAAACAAGACAATAACGGACGAAGAGTACAACACTCTTTCCGAATTAAGCAAATACGCTTCCAATCTAAACAACTCGCTTATAGCAATGCAGCAAGACATTTATGACGGAAAAATAAGCTTCGGAACAGTGCAAAGTCACGCAAGCAAATATCTCGACAATGCCGTATCTGCGGCAGGCGGCGACGTTCTTTCCGATTTTGAATCGGTTGAGAAGGAATTCCAGGAATATCCGTCCCTGATTTATGACGGACCGTTTTCGGAACACATTAAGAATATGAAGCCGAAGCTTATTGAAAATCAGAATACAATAACAAGTGACGACGGGCTTAAAAAAGCAAAAGAATTTTTAGGTTCACGCGGTCAGAATCTTGCTTTTACCGGTGAAACACAAAACACTGCCATAAACACCTATTCATATTCGGCAGCATATGACGACAGAGATGTATATATTAACATCACAAAACAAGGCGGTTTTCCCTTATATTTTCTTGACACGAGAGATGTCGGAAGCGAACAGATGAATTTTGAGGACGCAATATCAGCTGCAAAGGATTTTCTTTACAGTCACGGTTTTACCTCCCTTAAAAACAGTTATTATGACAAAACAGACGGTGTAGCAACCATAAATTTTGCTTACGAACAGGGAGATGTAATTTGCTATTCGGATCTGATAAAGGTAAAGGTTGCGCTGGACAACGGAGAAATTGTAGGTCTTGAAGCGAACGGATATATTATGAATCATCAACACAGAGATATTCCCGAAAAAAATCTAACCCTTACCGAGGCTCAGGAACGTATCAATTCTCATTTGAGTGTTGACTCTACGGCTGTTGCTTTAATTCCCACCGAAAGCAAAAAAGAAGTTTTATGCTACGAATTTAAAGGAAACCACAACGGGAGAAATTTCTTGATATATATAAACGCTCAAACAGGTGCAGAAGAAAAAATTCTTATGCTTATCGAATCGGAGGACGGTATTTTGACGGTTTAGGTATATGCGGTGGCTCTGCCCCCTGCGCCCCCGCAAGCCTTTGAAAAGGCTTGAGCGAAACTTTTATTGCAAAACTGCGTTTTGCGATATATGTTGTTTCCGTATGCTAAAGTTTATACAGATTTTGGTATACGGGATTTATGCGGTGGCTCTGACCCCTGCACCCCTGCAAGCCTTTGAAAAGGCTTGAGCGAAACTTTTATTGCAAAACTGCGTTTTGCCGGAAAGCGTAATTAACGCTATGCAAAACGCAGTTTTAATATGTTTTTTTTATGAAATTATTTATGCTTTATAGTCGTCCGGTCTTTTATCGTTAATGCCGAACTCATACAAAATTGCGTCAACAATTCTCTTTGATGCATTTCCGTCACCGTATGGGTTTGCGGCGTGTGCCATTTTATTATAAGCCTCTTTATTTTCAATCAATTCACAGGCAAGATTAAATATATTATCCTCATCAACACCTGCAATCTTGACAGTTCCGGCTTCTACCGCTTCAGGGCGTTCAGTTTCCTTTCTTAGCACAAGTACCGGCTTTGCCAATGACGGTGCTTCCTCCTGAATACCGCCCGAATCGGTCATGACCATAAAGCTTCTTGCCATGAGATTATGCAACTCATCTACATTAATCGGCTCAATCAAATGGATTCTGTCATGTTCTCCCAAAATTTTAAATACCGTTTCTCTTACGGCAGGATTAAGATGTACAGGATATACTACCTCTGTATCTTCATACTTATTAACCAATCTCAACACGGCATTACAAATGTTTTCAAGCGGTTCTCCGAGATTTTCACGTCTGTGTGCGGTCATTGTAATAACCTTTTTATTTTTGTAATCAATATTATTCAGCAAATCGGTCACAAAAACAAAATCATCTCGAACAGTGGTTTTCATCGCGTCAATTACTGTATTTCCGGTAATAAATACAGATGATTCCCTTACATTTTCACGCAGCAAATTTTCTTTATTCTTTTGCGTGGGCGAAAAATTCATTTCGGCTATTCTTCCGGTAAGACATCTGTTCATTTCCTCAGGGAAAGGAGAATAAATATCATATGTTCTCAATCCCGCTTCAACGTGACCGACCTTAATTTGATTGTAAAATGCTGCCAATGCTCCCACAAAGCTTGTTGTGGTATCTCCGTGAACAAGAACAATATCCGGCTTAACCTCCTTTAACACCTTGTCAAGACCTTCAAGAACTCTTGCGGTAATTCCCACAAGAGTTTGTCTTTCCTTCATTATATCCAAATCGTAATCAGGCTTTATATCAAATATTTCCAACACCTGATCAAGCATTTGTCTGTGCTGTGCCGTAACACATACGACATCCTCTATATTGGGATTGTTTTTTAACTCAATAGCCAACGGTGCCATTTTTATTGCTTCGGGACGAGTACCGAAAACAGTCATAACCTTAATTTTTTTCATTGTTTTCCTCCGATTTATTATTATTATTTTTTTGAATAATACTTCCCACCAGCAAAAACACCAAAACGCATACCAACAGCAAAATTGCTCTCAATGTTCCGCTTTCAGCCAAAATAATTGCGCTTATTCCCAATATGCCGCTTATAAGATATAATATAAACACCGATTGTTTTTGAGAAAATCCCATATCTATAAGTCGGTGATGCAGGTGACCTCTGTCTGCCTTCATGGGATTTTGTCCCTTTGCAATTCTTCTTATCATTGCAAACACAGCGTCAAAGAGAGGCAACCCCAAAATTAACAGCGGAACGGCAAAGGATATAATTGCATAGCTTTTAAACATTCCCTGTATTGACAGGGATGCAAGCACAAATCCTAAAAATGTAGAGCCTGTATCTCCCATGAAAATTTTTGCCGGATTAAAATTATACGGCAAGAATCCAAAGCAAGCGCCCATAAGCGCCACGCCGACAACCGCTACCGAATATTCACCCAATCTTGTTGCGATAAACACAAGGCTTACAGACATGATTGCCGATACGCCTGCCGCAAGACCGTCCAATCCGTCTATAAAATTTACGGCATTTGTTATAAACACAATCCATACGATTGATAATATTACAGAAATCCAGTTCGGCAGAATAACATATGCATTTTCAGACCAAATATTCGGATTTGTAAACACCTGTATTTTTAAATCACCGCCTATTACAACAATAAGCGCCGCAATAATCTGTATAATAAACTTTGGCTTTGCATCAAGCGCCTTAATATCATCCACTATTCCCATCACAGCAATAATTCCCGCTCCGGCAAGCATTGCCATAACCTGTCTTGTCATAATACCGAAGCACATCAGCGACACAATAAATCCAAATATTATTGCAAGACCGCCCATACGAGGAATAGGATGATTATGCATCCTTCTCCCGTCCTTGGGAACATCTATCGCTTTCCATTTATACGCAAGCTTTTTCACCAACGGAGTGCTGGCAAAGGAAAAGACAAATGCAGTTATGCAAGCGCCCAAAAGCATTAAAAATTCCTGATTACTCATTGTGTAAATCCTTTCCGATCAGACGATAAATCCAACCTTTTTATACACCTTTTTAAGTGTTCTGTCCGCAATACGGTTTGCTCTTTCGGCACCCTTTGTATATATATCAACAAGATATGCTTTATCATTGGAAAGCTCGTCATATTTTTGTCTTATAGGTCTTATGTGTTCAACAACGGCCTCCGCCACGTCCGACTTAAATTCACCGTAGCCCTTACCCTGATAATCGGATACTATACTATCAATTGTTCTTCCCGTAACCGCCGACATTATGGTAATAAGATTATTTACTCCGGCTTTTGTTTCATCATTTTCACGATATTCAATTACACCCTCGCTGTCCGTAACGGCACTCTTTATCTTTTTGGCAATAACATTAAAATCATCGAGAATTGAAATATAAGCCTTTGGATTTTCGTCGGACTTTGACATTTTCTTCAAAGGCTCTGCAAGACTCATAATCTTTGCTCCCGCCTTAGGCATAAATCCTTCGGGGATTTTGAACACATCTCCGTAAACAGAATTAAAACGTATTGCAATATCTCTTGTTATTTCAATATGCTGCATCTGATCCTTTCCCACAGGAACAAGATCCGCCTGATAAAGCAGAATATCCGCAGCCATCAATACCGGATAAGTAAACAATCCCGCATTAATATTATCTGCATGCTTTTGTGATTTATCCTTAAACTGCGTCATTCTTGACAACTCGCCCATATATGTATAGCAATTCAATATCCAGGCAAGCTGTGCATGAGCAGGGACGTGTGACTGTATAAACAAAATATTTTCCTCCGGATCTATTCCGCAGGCAATATATATTTTTAACAAATCAAGCGTTCTTTTTCTGAGCAGCACAGGGTCCTGTCTTACAGTCAATGAATGTTCGTCAACTATTGAATAACAGCAATGATAATCTGCCTGCAAATCAACCCAGTTTTTTATAGCGCCTAAATAGTTTCCCAGTGTAATGTTTCCGGACGGCTGAACTGCCGAAAAAATTATCTTTTTATCGTCCATTTTTTCTGTTAACTCCTTGTACAGTGCGT
Organism: Clostridia bacterium; assembly: GCA_034101885.1. GTDB lineage: Bacteria > Bacillota > Clostridia > UBA1381 > UBA1381 > RGIG1988. The sequence goes on from JAXEIW010000072.1 coordinate 10,857, forward strand.
TTCTAAAAACCTGAGAGTGCTTGGCAGATTACACAAATGCTGTCGGATTTCAGACAAAAATCCCCGGGAATACTTGTGTATTTTAAGGATTTTTAACTGCAAAGTCGGCAATGGTTGTACAATCTGACAGGTGTCGGGAGGTTTTTAAAGATGCCCTATAATATATTTAGGTTTTTAAGGAACCTATAAACCTTAAAAATATTTATTCATGGTGCAAGTTTTTTTGTAAAAACGCACAAAACCCTTGCACCCAAACAATTCCGAAACGCTTGTAAGCCGCTGTGCGGCTGCGTTTCATAATTGCTCATCGGTCATTAAATAGTCTAATACAGAATAATATTATATCATGATATACCTTAAAAGTCAATTCAATACACATAATTCATGCCAAAACTTCATAATTTTGTTAAATGTGAACTACCCATTGTCTAAAGCCAATTGGCTTCCTGCTTCAAATTCAAATATTTTTATCATACCGACTGCCGCCGCTTTCTCTGCCGTCTCATCGGATACGCATATAATTTTTCCGCTTATACAACAGCTTAATATTTCATACATTGCTTTTTTTATCTGCCGTTTACCGCCGATAACAACGTTTTTGGGTTTCAGCTTTATAATTTCCAAAATTTCTTCGCAAAGCACTACTCCCATAAAAAAACTGTAAACCTCATCAGCCGTTTTTGAAAAGATATTATTTAACACTCTGACCTTAAACAATGCCTTATTTATTCCGTTTTCTTTGCAGTATTCAAAGCCCTTCATTAAATACTCATTATTCAAAACAGCATTTTCCAGGTCAACGGCGGCTTTTAAAATCGTATGCTGCGAAACGGCAGCAATCATCTCACCGGTCAGCATAGTCGAAAAATCGGTTATTTCACCCGTCTTATCCGTTTTTATTATTTTTGAATGTGAGCCGGGCAGAATATAAACACAATCTCCGTATATACTGTCGGCAAGCCCCATAAGCTCCGTTTCCTCTCCACGCATCATATCTGCGTTTTCAAAGCTTTTGCAGTCTGTTTTTACGCCGCATATAAGCACAAACGGAATATCGGATATTTCACTTATGACCGTTTCTGTCATACCTTCGTGCAGCTTCTTTATTCCGACCGGCGTATTTATGTGCTCAAGAGTATAAATTCCATATTCGGAGGTGAGCATTCCCGAAGCAAGTATTCGCCGTATTTCGGAGCTTTGCATATTGTTTCTTTTCAGAATTTCCGATATTCCTTCCTTTATTGTGTTTTTCAAGATATTCTTATTTTCAATGTTCTTTCCTGCTCCCACATTGTATTTTATCGTGTCGACAATATTGCCGTTCACGGCAAGGCATATTCTTGTATTTGTTGTTCCTCCGTCAACAGTTATATAATTTGACATGATTTCACCGCCGATACATATTTTTTTGCAAGCTCGGTTATTGCTTCATAATTGTTTTCATCAATATGCTTTTTTGAAACAATATTGGAGCCTATTCCGAAGCCGCATACTCCTGCCCGTAAATATTCGGAAAGGTTGTTTTCATTAACTCCTCCCACTGCCAATAACCTGATGTGCGAAAGTGGTGCTTTTATCGCTTTTACATAATCTGCACCCATATTTGTAATAGGAAACAGCTTCACAAAATCTGCTCCGCTTCTATGCGCAAGCTGAATTTCGCTCGGAGAAAGCGCTCCCGGCATCGACACCATCCCTATTTCTTTTGTCTTTTGAATAACATCGGGATTTGTATCGGGAGAAATTATAAATTTTCCTCCTGCTTCCTTTGTAAGCTCAACCTGCCTTTCATCAAGAACCGTTCCCGCACCGATATGCATTCTGTCTTTAAAATGTTCTGACAGCATTTTAATGTTTTCGGCGTTTTTTTCGTCCGGAGCGCTTCCGTCTGCACTGTATGTAAGCTCCAAAAAGCGTATTCCGCCGCTGTACATTGCCTCGGCAAGAGGTATAAGCTTTTCACTTGCTATACCTCTGACTATTACTATTATTTTTTCATTTTCTATTGTTTGTATTAATTTATCATTCATCTTTCCACAACTCTCTTTCTATATTGGGTGTAAGCTGTGCCAGCATTCCTCCGTCAACAGCCAATTCCGCACCTGTTGTATTCTTTGAAGCATCGCTTGCAAAATACCATACGGCATTTGCGATATCCTCAAAATCCGCTATATCCTCGATAGGCGTATAATTCGCAAGATAATATTTGCAGTTATTTACATTATTTTCCCACCGCTCGGTTTTAATCATACCGGGTAAAACGCAGTTGGAACGTATTCCGTACTTTCCCCAGTCAACCGCAAAGGATTTTGACATAGCAAGTATAGCACTCTTTGATGAACAGTAAGCACAGCGATTTTCCGTCACACGCAAAGCGGAATTTGATGTAATGAACACTATTGAGCCTTTTCCCGCCTTTTTCATCTGTTTTGCCGCTTCTCTTGCCATCATAAAATTCCATGCGACATTTACTTTGTAAACTCCCATAAAATCCTCAATGTCTACCGTAAGACTCTCCTGCCCTATTCCGAGATTTGCAGCGTTCAATACAAGACTGTCCACGCTGTAACCGTTTTGCTCAATATCGGCAAAGATTTCACATACCTCGTCCTGTTCAAAGGTTGATGTCCGAAAACCCTTTGCGCAAACTCCGTATTTTTCCGATATTGCCATTGCCGCATTATCAGCTTTATTTTTATCTCGTCCGCTTATAAAAACATTGTATCCCTCTTTTGCAAACCGCTCGGCGACGGCATAACCCGTGCCGTAACAGCCGCCTGTTACAAAAACTGATTTTGTCATATTTATCATCCTAAATCCTTTCACCAATCCGCATTACTGCCGTCCTCATAATATTGACGGGGAGTTGTCCACTTTCCGTCATATAGCTTATCCTTTAAAGCCTCCTCGTCAAGCTCAACACCGAGCCCCGGCTTTGTCGGAACATCAATATATCCGTCCTTTATAACAAACGGTTCCTTTATGTATCCAACGCCCAAGTCGGACTTATCGGGATTTCCCGGGTGCTCCTGAACAAGGAAATTCGGTATGCTTGCGTCAAGCTGAATACATGAGGCAAGAGATATTGGACCTAACGGGTTATGCGGCGCAACAGAGCCGTAATACATCTCAATCATTGCCGCAAGCTTTCTGCCCTCATAAATTCCTCCAACATGGCATATATCCGGCTGAATAATGCTCACTGCCTGTTTTTCTATAAGCTCTCTGTACTGCCACTTTCCGAAAAGTCTTTCCCCTGCCGCAATAGGAACGGTTGTTTTGTGCGCAATATTTACCATGCAGTCAACATTTTCGGGCAGGCACGGTTCTTCAATAAACATAGGACTGTAGGGCTTTAGCCTTTCAATAAGAATATTTGCGGCAGCCGGCGAAACTCTGCCGTGAAAATCAATTGCCAAATCAACATTGTTGCCTATCCTTTCACGAACCTTAGCAAATCTTTCAATATGTTTTTCGATGTTTGCCGGATTTTCCACAGCCTTTATCGGCGGTATTATAGAATATTTAAGAGCGGTATAGCCCTCCTTCAGCCTTTCGTCCGCAATGTCAAGCATTTCATCTGTCGAAAACTCACCCACAACCGCTGTCCTTTTTATATGCGTATACATTCTTATCTTATCTCTGCATCTTCCGCCCAGCATTTCATATACGGGGCAGTTATAGTATTTGCCCTTGATGTCCCACATCGCCTGCTCAATTCCGCTTATTGCCGAAAGCATCAAAGGACCGCCTCTGTAAAATCCGCCGCGGTAGAGTGCCTGAACATGATGCTCTATACGCATCGGATCTTTGCCTATAAGATAGTCCTCAAACTCCTTTATGACTGCTTCAACCGCTGTGCAATGTCCCTCTAAAACCGGCTCCCCAAGACCGTAAATATCGGTATCGGTATACATTTTTAAAAACATCCATCTCGGTTTTACTTTAATTACCTCAAGTCTTGTTATTTTCATGAGTATTCTCCTCTAAGTATATTTTTGATATGTATTCCTTTGACGAATGCGGCGCTATGCTGTCAAATCCCGCATAGCGGCTTACAAACGTTTCAAAATTGTTTGGGTGCAAGGGTTTTGTGCGTTTTTGAAAAAAAACTTGCACCATGTATAAATATATTGCTCCAAAAATATTTATTTCAGCAAACTTTATCGATACGAACTGTGTAAAATCTTTGATTTTACATGAGAAATTTTGACAATAGTCATAACTTTTCCAAATACGATTGAAAATCGCATTTATTCAGTGAGCATTACATAAATATTTTTTATTTGATATGATTTTGATTAAATCCTCCTTTGAAAATATTTCAATTATATTTATATTATATCAAATATAATTGATTATTCAATACAAAATAATGACTAAATTAAAGAAATAAAGTTTAAAAAATTGACATTTGATTGATTGCATGATACAATATAAGTAATTGTAAAATAGGATATTTTACAATTACAATGCATAATGCATAATTCGTAATTAGGAATGAATGATAAAATCCTCACGGATTTTTTGATAATTGTATAATTATTGAACAAATAATTCCTAATTCCGCATTGCGATTGCATTTTGCAATCGCACAATGATACAATATAATAAAAGGAAAAATTTCGGACATGAATATTATTGATTTAGAAACACCAAATAACACCGAAAAAAACTATGCCCCCAAAACTGATAATCTGTATCCGTTTTATATCACAGAATATGGGAAAACATTTCAAAACATACCCTGTTACCAGCTTCGCATGGATTCACCGATAGGATCTGCGCAATATGTCATTTCGGGCTCAGGCATAATTGTATGCAATAATAACATCTATACAGTGCATGAGGGCGACACTTTTCTTCTTCCCGAAGGAACCAATCAGATATATTACTCAAATCCTGATAATCAATTCGAAAGAATATGGATAAATTTCAAGGGTGAATTGGCACAAGCTCTTCTTGATATATACAATCTCAATGACACGATTGTTTTCAATAATGTCAATACTCTCGATATATTTACGGAAATACACGAAAAATGTAAAAAGCTGCAAGATCCGTCAGAATATAAAAACCAAACCTCTCAGCTTTTTTTAAAGCTTATTCAATTTCTTGCGGATAATAAACAAACAACAAGCGAAACAACAAGCGACATTGAACAAATACGTCTGTACATTGACTGCAATATCATGGAAAATATAAAAATTTCCGATATTGCACAAAGCTTTTCGTTTTCACGGGAACATATAATACGTATTTTCAAAAAAAACTACGGAATAACTCCTCATCGGTATATTCTGGAGTCCAAAATACGTCTTGCAATGATAATGCTTAAAATGACTGATATGCGTGTAGATGAAATTGCCGAAAAACTAAGCTTTTCAGACTCTCATCATTTTTCAACACAATTTAAAAAGCTGATTGGCTGCAAGCCGTCTTTATATCGCAATAGCTGAGTGTAATTAATGCTCACCGAATAAATGCGGTTTTATACCACCACCATTATCCTTGTAGCCTCTAACATATCCCATTGAAGATGCAACTTGCACTCCAAGGGATATTGCTGTTTCATCCTCATATACAGAAAAGCGTTAGCATTGGCTGTATGATCTATCGTTTCTTCAAATACATTAATGAGAAATTCTTGACAAAAGGCTTAAAATAATATATAATGTATTTGTATCAGATACAGATACTAATACAAAAAGAACAAATAATATAATAAGGAGATAAAAGAATGGATACAAAATTTTCCGTTGCTGTACATGTGCTGATTCTGATTTCAGAATCCACCACTCCTATTAATTCGTATCAAATGGCTGAAAGCGTCGGCACTAATGCCAGCTATATCCGCAAAATACTGGCGCTTTTGAAAAAAGCAGAGATTGTTGACGGTCACAGAGGGATCAACGGTTATATTCTGACTGCTGCCCCGGAGCAGCTTACTCTGCTTCAAGTCTATCAGGCAGTTACGGAAGAACCGAGGATTCATCTTTTGGATATCCATCAAAACCCTAACGACAGGTGTATTGTTGGTCATTATATCAATCCGGCGCTGACCGATATGTTTGCGGACATAGAGAAAAGCTTTGCCCGTTCACTTGCCGTCAAAACGCTTGCCGACTGCATTGCCGACATACGCAAAAGAATACAATAACAGGAGAAAATACATATGAACACAGTAGAAATCATTTTCAGTCCCACAGGCGGCACAGAAAAAGTTGCCCACATCATCAGCAGACAGTGGAGCGAAAGCACCGTGAAAATTGACCTGAGCGATTCTAAAACCGATTTTTCAGGGTGTGACATCAACAAAGAAGATCAGGTACTAATTGCTATGCCCTCATTCGGAGGGCGGGCTCCTGCCGTGGCAATCGAGCGGTTAAAGAAAATTGCGGGAAACGGTGCAAGATGTACACTTGTCTGTGTATACGGAAACCGTGCTTATGAGGACACACTTTCAGAAATGGAGGATGCGGCAAAAGAATGTGGATTCCAAGTTGTTGCGGCTATCGCTGCCGTTGCACAGCATTCCATCATCCCACAGTATGCCGCAAACAGACCTGACGCATCAGATGAGAAACAGTTGGAACAGTTTGCAAAGCAGATAGCAGACAAGACAGAATCAGTAACTTCTGTTCCGGGCAACCGTCCGTACAAAAAGGCAGGCGGTGCCGGACTTGTGCCGAAGCCGTCCAAGGATTGTGTAAAATGCGGTGTTTGCGCAAAAAACTGCCCTGTGCAGGCTATCGACACAATAAAACTTACGGCAGCTTCTAAAAAGTGCATCGCTTGTATGCGCTGTGTGAAGCAGTGTACTCATCATGCCAGAAAAGTCAATAGCGCTATGGTGTCTGTTGCAGCTATGGCAATTAAAAAGGCTTGTTCGGTCAGAAAAGAAAACGAACTGTTTTTGTAATTCAGAATTATTTTTAGAAAGCGAGAAACCACTATGAAAATAGGAGTTGTAGATGTCGGCGGCGGCCTCAGAGGAATATATGCAGTCGGGGTACTGGACTATTGTATGGAGCATAGCATTCGATTTGATTTAGGAATCGGGGTGTCAGCCGGAAGTGCAAATTTAGCTTCCTATGCGGCAGGACAAATAGGTCGTAATTATAAATTTTATACCGAATACGCATTCCGTAGGCAATATATGGGTATCGGAAACTTTATCTTTAAGCATTCCTTTATAGATATGGACTACGTGTACGGAACACTGTGCCGTTCCGATGGGGAATATCCCCTGGACTATCCTGCTCTTCGTGACAATCCTATGGAATTTTATGTTGTTGCCACAGATGCACGAATGGGACAAGCAAAGTATTTTGGCAAGGAAGATATACGGCAGGATGATTACGATATTTTTAAAGCTTCATCTTCCATCCCGTTTATTTGCAAGCCTTATGAGATTCAGGGTGTACCTTACTATGACGGCGCATTGGGCGATCCCGTACCTATTAAAAAGGCATTTCAGCTTGGATGTGACCGTGTAGTTGTGATTTTGACAAAACCGGAACAAGAACTTCGCACATCGGGAAAAGACGAAAAGGTGGCTGCACGTATTCGCAAGAAATATCCTGCTGCGGCAGAAAAACTGTGCCAAAGAGCACGGCAGTATAATGAAAGCGTGGCGCTGTCACAGGAATATGCCAAGCAGGGAAAAGCACTGATTATTTCGCCGGACGATACCTGTGGTGTCGATACTTTGAAGAAAGATAGGTCATCCTTGCAGCGGCTCTACGAAAAGGGATACGGCGATGGAGCAAGGATTACCTCGTTTCTTAAATGACGTATATATTTAGTACATTTTTCATAAAATAGTGATATTGACAAGGAGGGATGCATATAATGAAGGCAGCTATTTTAGACGGTTATCATAGAAACGGCGGTACGCTTACCGTATGTGACATTCCCTTGCCTGAAGTTAAAGAACACGAGGTTCTTGTTAAAATCAAAGCAGCCGGCGTAAATCCGCTTGACAATATGATTATTCGCGGAGAGGTTAAGTTGATTGTGCCTTACAAATTTCCGCTTATCATGGGTAATGAATTTTGCGGAGTTGTGGAAAAGGTAGGCAAAACCGCCCGGGACTTTACCGTGGGCGACCGTGTGTACGGACGTATGCCGTTGGAAAAGATAGGAGCATTTGCCGAATATGCTGCGGTCGATCAGAATGCGATTGCAAAAGTTCCCGAATATTTGTCCGATGAGGAGGCAGCTTCTGTTCCTCTTACAGCCCTCACCGCATTACAGGCATTTGAACTGATGAATGTTAAGCCGGGAAAGACTGTTTTTATCTCCGGCGGCACGGGAAGCCTTGGGGCAATGGCAATACCAATTGCTAAAAGTATGGGGCTGAATGTGATAACAAACGGCAGTGCGGAAAACAAAGAACGGGTTATAAGACTGGGCGCAGACCTATTTATAGATTATAAACCGGAGGATTATTCCAAAGCTTTGTCCGATGTGGATTATGTGCTTGATACATTGGGAGTCCGTGAATTGGAAAAGGAATTCAGTATCTTAAAATCCGGAGGAAGCCTCGTTTCTCTGCGTGGGTTGCCAAACGGTGAATTTGCCGCCCGTATGGGTATGCCAACCATGAAGCGATTCTTATTCGGCATTGTGGGAAGCAAGTATGATAAAATGGCGGCGAAGAACAAACAAAAGTATTACTTCGTCTTCGTCCGTGAGGACGGTGCCGGACTTAAAAGAATTTCGGAGATGCTTCAGAATAGAAAAATTGAGACTTCTGTAGATAAGATATATGATTTATCCGAAGTAAATCAAGCACTTGCAAAGGTTGCAGGCAGAGGCTCTAAGGGAAAGACGATTATTAAAATCAGTTAGCTTATATAATGCTCATGGTGCAAGGTTTTTTTTTGTAAAAACGCACAAAACCCTTGCACCCAAACAATTCTGAAACGCTTGTAAGCCGCTGTGCGGCCGCGTTTCATAATTGTTCAGCAGTCATTATATAATAAAACAGACACCGATACGCTGAATAAACAGTCGGTCGGTGCCTGCTTTTTTATGCTGTATGTGCCGATTATTGAATATCAGTTACCTGATAGCCTTGATCGGAAACTGTCTTCTTCAAAACATCATCCGAAATTTCCTTTTCAGACGTTACAACAGCAGTTCCAGTCTTGTGGCTGACTTCTGCCTTTTTCACTCCGTCAAGTGCTTCAAGAGCTTTTTTTATGTGCATCTCGCAATGTCCGCACATCATACCTTCAATTTTTAATGTCTTTTCCATTGTTTTTGTCTCCTTTTCGTTTGTGGTTTTTAATTTATTCTTGATTTTGTGATCCCTTTTGGAATCATGCATCCGAAAGAAATTTAAGCGCAGTGCGTTGGTGACTACGCTGAAGCTGGATAAACTCATTGCCGCCGCAGCAAACATGGGACTTAGCTGCCATCCGAGCACACCGATAAATACGCCGGCTGCCAAAGGAATACCGATAATATTATAGATAAATGCCCAAAACAGATTTTCGTGAATGTTTCGCAGTGTTGCACGGCTCAAACGGATTGCCGCAGGAACATCGGACAGGCGACTTTTCATCAGTACCACATC
>JAXEIW010000073.1:0-13555 GCA_034101885.1 Clostridia bacterium
CGAAAAGCTTGTTTACCTGTTTGAAGCATATTTCAAAATGGGCGGAACTCATTTCCAACTCACATATGTTTCGAAGGAGGATTTAATTAACGCGAAAAAAACACCCGATAAATACAAGAATTTGCGTGTAAGAGTTTCAGGTTTTTCCGATTATTTCGTGTTTTTAAACGAAGGTTTGCAAGATGAAATAATACAAAGAACGACGCATGCAAGATAGGATGTTTTGATTATGAACACAGCAATAATTTTTGATATTCAAAGAAATTCATTTGTTGATGGACCGGGAATACGCACTACAGTATTTTTTAAAGGCTGTAACTTAAAATGCAAATGGTGTCATAATCCCGAAAGCCAGTCATCAAAACCACAGATAATGTTTTATAAGGATAAATGCACCGGTTGTGGCCGGTGCAAAGATTTAACAGAGAAAGATGCGGAATTTGTCTGTTTTAACGATGCAAAAAAGATCTGTGGAAAAGTACAAACTGTTGAGGATGTTTTTGACATTATACGAAAGGATAAAATATTTTATGAAACTTCAAACGGCGGTGTTACCTTTTCCGGCGGTGAATGTATGCTGCAAATTGATTTTTTGCGTGAAATATTGAAAAAATGCAAAGAAATCAACATACATACAGCTGTCGATACGGCAGGATCGGTTTCGTGGGAATATTTTGCGAAAATACTCCCATATACCGACTTGTTTTTATATGATATAAAGACGTTTAACAATGATGTACATAAAAAATTTACCGATGCATCAAATGAATTGATTCTAAACAATCTCAAAAAGCTATTTGAGCATGAAGCCACAGTTTCAATAAGAATACCTATTATTCCGACAGTTAATGATACGGCGGAAGAAATGAGAAAGATTAAAGAATTCCTCGCGCCGTATAAGCCGATTAACATTGAGCTTTTGCCATATCATAAAATGGGTGAACACAAATATATGGCACTTGGAATGAATATAACGTCTTTTAACATTCCGTCAAAAGAAAAGGTGGAAGAATTGAATGGAATTTTTCAGCATAAATAATTAATACAGAAAAAAAGTCTCATTATGCTGATAGGCATAACCAATGTTATAGATTCACTGATTACGGTAAAACAGTTTGTTTTTGATGAAAACTGTTTACGATGCAGAGGCTTGTCGACGCACTAAATGCTAACTGGCACGGATACGAGGAAATGAGGACAGTCATTATCAAAAAGGGAAAGTTTTTCGGCAATGACGATGCTTTGTCAAACTCGGTGGTACACAGGCTGTACGAAAGCTTTTACAGATACCTCAAGAATAAAAGGAACGTATTCGGCTATCATTGGCTGATCGGCGATTTACTGGGATATAACGAACATCATAAATGGTTCGGCGAGAAAACAAAATCAACTCCGGATGGAAGATTTGCGGGAGAACAATTAAAATTCTCTTATTGGCAACGATGAGAATTTCGAAAAAACAGTCGATATGTTTGAAACATATTTTAAAAACGGAGGTGTACATTTTCAGCTGACATATGTTTAAAAAGAGGATTTGCTTGCCGCAAAGAAAAATCCTGAAAATTATGGGAATCTGAGAGTGAGGGTGACAGGATTTTCGGATTATTTTGTAAGACTTAAAGAAAGTATTCAGGATGATATTATAGAAAGGGCGATACAGAAAAAATAAGATATGAGATATAATTATTTGCAGGTGCGCACCAAGATGAGATGATAAATATGCTGAAAGGACTTAAAAAAAACCACATTGATTCAGTTGGAACCGGAGGACCGGTAACCACAGGATATTTACCATGCAAAAACCCAAAAACATCCTCAGCAAATAAGAAAAAAAGAGTAAGCAATTTAGATTTTGTAAAATAATTATGCGCAGAAAAGGAGAAATTTATGTTGATAACCAAGACAAAAAATGAGTTTATAATAGGTTGCAATTATTGGGCTTCAAATGCCGGAACCGAAATGTGGAATGATTGGAACAAAAAAATAGTTGAGAATGACTTAAAAAAATTAAAAGAATATGGAATAAAATACTTAAGGATTTTTCCAAATTGGCGTGATTTTCAGCCTGTTCATCCATTAATGTATTCCGGAGGAGCAGTACGCGACTACAGATTGCATACTTCAGAGCGTCCTAAAAATAAATACTATATAGATGAAACTATGATTAAGAGATTCGGTGATTTTTGTGATTTGGCTGAAAAATATGATTTAAATCTCATAGTCGGACTCTTGACGGGTGGAATGAGCGGGAGAAATTTTGTTCCGCCTATATTGTATGAAAAAGAACTTGCGAGTAATTCGACCGCATTATTATTGGAGCAAAAATTTATTTTGGGGATGGTGAATTTATTTAAAAATAAAAAGGCAATTTATGCGTGGGATTTTGGCAATGAGTGTAACTATGCAATTAATGCAAAAACACATGATGAGGCTGAAAACTGGACAATGACTATGGCAAATGCCATAAAAGTTGCGGATGATAAAAGACCGCTTGTTTCCGGAATGTGTGGGCTTGATACTATGGGAATATGGCGCATTGAGGATCAGGCGAATAATGTTGATGTTCTTACAACTCATCCGTATCCGTATTGGGTGCAACATTGCAGGGCTGGTAAAATAACATCAATTCAAACACTGTTGCATGCAACCTGTGAAACAAAATATTACTCAAATATTGGAAACAAACCGTGTCTGGTAGAAGAAATCGGAACAATGGGGCCTATGATTTGTAGCAATGAAGTTTCCGGCAATTTTATGAAATTAAATATGTACTCTAATTGGGCAAACGGAGCACTCGGTGTTATGTGGTGGTGTGCAAACGAGCAGATCCATTTGAAATTTCCGCCGTATGAGTATCAAATGTGTGAGGTTGAACTTGGTATGTTTGACAAGAATGGATTAGCAAAACCGGTGTTGGATGAGGTTAAACAGTTTTCTGAGTGGATTTCTAACATTGATTTTTCTTTGCCCAAGGCATCAGATGATGCAGTATGCTTAACAACTGAAGGACAAGATCAGTGGGGGATTGCGTATTCAAGTTTTGTGCTTGCAAAGCAAGCAGGAGCAAATATACGATTTGCAGACGCAACAAAAAACATTCCTGATTCAAAGTTATATCTGATGCCGAGCATAAGTGGACACAATATCATGACTGCACAGAATTTTTCTGAATTAAAAGATAAGGTGAAAAATGGCGCAGTACTTTATATTTCAAATGATGACGGTATTTTATCTGATTTTAACAATCTTGCCGGAGTAATCGTTGAGGATTCAGAAACAAAGCCAGAGAATGGCTGCTTTGAAATGAATGGGGAAAATATAAATTACAAACGAGAGCGAAACTATATTATTTCTGCGAACACAGCAGAGGTTATCGCCAAAGATAGAAACGGGATACCGATTTTCACAAAAAATAAGTATGGCAAGGGTACAGTATATTATCTTAATTTTCCTCTTGAAAAAAATCTGATAGATGTATGTGATGGTTTTGAGCGTGAGCAACATATGGTGTATGATGAGATTTTTAAAGTGATAAAAAGTGAATATCCTATAGTATATAACAATAAATTTATCGGGATAACCCGACATATTGAAAACAATAGAGAATGGATTGTATTAATCAACTATTCGCCAAATGAACAAATTACAAATGCAACGTTAAAAAAGGATTGTGAATATAGAATTATTAAAGGAAATTTAGATAAAATAGAGCCGTTTGAGATGACCATATTAGAAATTAAAAGTTGAACTAAGTTACTTGACAATGAGTAGTCGGTATGATAGGCTTGTGTTAGAGCGAATTGCCTTTGACTGTTTCAGTCTTTCTCGGGCAGATCATGCCGCAGAAGCTCATTGTCAAGTAAACCGTGGAATAAATACAATTGTTTTTCAAAAATCAGTAAGAGACTGTAATTCATTTCGTTCTTTGAAGCTTTTTTGTGTCTATTTTTTGGGGGGAGGGCACAATCAGGTTGTCTTGAGGTTTTTGACGATTTACAGCCATCTTAAGCGCAGTAACGGTAAGATTGGTGTCAATGTGGCTTGAAAAGGAGTAGCCGACAATCTTCTTAAGGCACAAGTCTTTCACGATTGCGGCATAAAGCCAACCCTCGTCAGTGGGTATGTAGGTAATATCGCCAACCCACTTTTGATTAGGCTTGTCAGCTGTAAAATCTCTATTAAGAATGTTGGGTGAAACAGCATAATTATGATTGGAATTTGTGGTAATTCTGAACGCTCTTTTGCGTATTGAGTGTATGTTATATAATTTCATAAGTCGGTGCACGGTGTTTCGGGAGCACGGAGACTCTTTTCTTATCATGGCGACCAAAGCATCGAGCCCGGCTGCCGGATACCTTTCATGAAATGATATTAAAATACGCAAAAGTTTTTGTTCATGCTGCTTACGAGCTGACACACCACGGTTTTTCCAAGCATAATAGCCGCTCCGAGAGATTTCGAGCAGCCGGCATAATTTATCTACAGAAACCTCAGAGCAATTAGCATCAATGAAACGATACTTGTCCTCTATAGTTTCGAAAATATGCCGACGGATTTTTTTAATACATCAATGACCTCATCTTTCTCGGCAAGTTGCTTGCGGAGTGAGCGTATTTCCGCTTCAAGCTCACGCTGACGCTTATCAATGCGGTTTTGACGATCGGTTGCACCGGGCTGAAAGCCGGCACGCTTGAGCCATGATTTGAGAGTTTCAACACATATACCGAGTTCGGCGGCAACTTCCTTTGAAGGTCGCCCCTGTTCGGTAACCATCTTGATCGCGCCACTCTTGAATGCATCGTCATAACGAGGTGGCATTGTTCCTTTTTTGATTGACATAAAAGTTCCTCCTGTGATTTTGGATTTGTTTGTGTCCATTTCATTATATCACACTTTTTTCTGTCCATCAAATATGGGAAGACGGCAGATATTTTATCGATGCTTAAGGAAAATGTTAAACTTACTAATGTTGAAGAAACAATAAATTTGTTTTGGTTACAAATAAATTAAAAAAATACTAATGGTTTGAAATTAGATTTCAAATGGAAAAAAATTTTAATTGACGAAATTTATAATTTATCCCATCTATTGAAGAGTGAAAAAGATATAATGAATTGTGACTAATAGTATGAGATGTCACTTATATAAAAAAGTATAAAGGTTTATAATTAGATTAAAGATATTTTTTAAGCAGATGAAAATCGGCAGCGCGAAAGAAAACTAAAAAATGTAAAGAGCAAAATTTTACTGAATGATAATATGACGTAAATATTTTCAAAAAAAGATTTTTGTCATTCGTATTGATTTAATTAATTAGATTTGATATAATTTACAGAGAAAGAAATCAATCATATTGTTTTTTGAAGAAAGGGAAATTTATGAAAATAGGATTTACTGACTTTTTATTTAATTTGCGTTCATATCGCTTTAAGTCAATATATGTAAGAATTCTTGTAGCCTTTTTAATTATATCTCTTTTAATGGTCGCTGTAGTAGGTTTTTTTTCTTATTCTATTTCGGCAAAGTCCATATCTGCTAAGATAACGAAGAAAAATTCCGATATGCTTTTTCAGATAAAGCAAACGATTGACGATGAGATGCAAAAGCTTAATCTTATCGTCATGAATATAGCACATCATGACCTTTTAATGAATGATTTTGATGATAGTGATATTGATACTCAAATAGATGTATCGCAGTCCTTTTTTGATAAGTTTATAATTCCCGATTATGTAAAAAGTGTGGATTTGTATTATATAAACAGCAAGATACTGATATCAAGCAGCAAAGGCTATAGCAATGCTGAAGATGAAGAACTGTGGAAAAGCATACAAATGGAAATAGACCATCTTGAGTTTGGACCTGTGTATTTACCACAATTAGGAATTAAGGATAATTCAAACGGTGAATTATTATTTGTTGTAATGCCTTTTCCAAGAGGCATGAATAAGCATGGACTGTTAAGCTGTGAGATACATAAGCAGAATTTTTTTGATGTTGTTTTCAATGAGGAAACAAGCGAAAGGAGTATCCTTATTATTGATTCGGAAAACAGTCTTGTTTGGGGAGATGAGGAATATTATAAAATAATTGTAAATGAGCTTAAAAATAACAGTATTGGTGAGAATAATGTTTTTGAAAATAGTAAATTAAGTGTTTTAGTGAAAAAATCATCGGTAAATGAATGGAGATATATAAGCGTTCAGAACAGAGAGGATTTGAACAGGGAAATAAATCATATCCTTATGCTGACAATTATTGTTATGCTCATATGTTTGGCAATTGCCTTTTTAGTATGGGCAAAGATATCTGTTGATTGGTACAAGCCGATCTTATCTTTAATAAAAAAGGTCACGAAATCTGAGGATATGGAATTAGTGACAATGGGAAGAACGGCTACAAATGAAATTGAGCTTATAGATAATATTTTAGAACAGATGTCTGTTGAAAGTAAGGATGCAGTAAAGCTGTATGACTATGACAGAAATGAGATAAAAAAAGGAATACTTATGTCCTTGTGTATGGGGGAAATGAGTGAGGCGGCCTATATCGAGGAAAACCTAAAAACAATAAAAATCCCGGCAACAAATTCATCGTATATGGTGGTAGGTGTTGTAATGGAGGAAGTCGAGCAGACAAGCATTGAGGATATTAGTGCTAAGTCAATAGAGGGTATACGAGCCTTTGTTAAACGATATGTTGACGAGAGTTTGAACAAGTCCGTAAAAGCAGTATCTACCTACATGGATAACCAAATTTTGATTGTACTTGTGGCATTTAACGGCACAAAAGAGTATTTGGTGGATAATATCAGAGCAATTCAAAATAGTCTCTGTGACGAATATAAGATTACAACAACTTTTGGTGTAGGTGAAAGCTGTTTTCGACCTGATAAAATTTCAGACTCATATCTGCAGGCAGTAAATGCACTTAACTATAAGATTTTTACGGGTAAGGGCTGTGTGATTGACATCGGAGACATCTCTGTCACAAATGCAACGGAATTCGAACCTTACAAAGAAAAAGAGAAAAAAATTATAGAAATGATTAAATCGGGTAATGAAGAATGGCTAATTGGTTTTTTTGACGAAGTCTGCACAAAAATACCGAGATCTATGGTTATGGTGGGGCAAATAACTGAAATATTGTGGCAGATAGTGAACTATTTGTTTGTTTGCTTGATTTCTATGGGTTATTCCTATAATGACATATATGGAATTTCATACGGCGCATGCTATAAAAAATATAAGGAGCTTGAATTTGTCAATGAAAAGTGTGAATATATAAAAAGGATTCTTGGAAGGTATTTTGAGTATTTGAAGGAATGCAAGAATAGAGTTCCTGAGGAGAAGTTAAAAATAAACAATGAAATCGTAGACATGATAAAAACTTATGTATGTCATCACTTGGACGGGGATTTAACAATTAATACAGTGGCATCAATAGTCCACTATACCCCTGCTTATGCGAGTAAAGTATTCAAGGAGGTAACGGGAGAGAATTTTAGCGATTATGTAAGAAAAAAACGAATGGATAAGGCGAGGCAAATGCTTTGTGAAACGGAGCTTGATTTAAACAGGATTTCGCTTTCTGTCGGATATGAAAATGTGCGCAGCTTTTTGAGAGCATTCAAAAGCTGTGAAGGTATGACACCGAGTGAATACAGGAAGAAAAGCACAATAAACAAGCTATAGTGACAAGATACAAATGATAAGATAAGATGGTTTTAAATATTTTCGACTCTCAGAGGTGAGGTGGAAATCATTTTAGACTATCTTTCTTTTTTACATTTAATTATAAGCCTGATAAACAAAGAAATGCAACTAATCATATGATTTGTCACTTGAACGAATAACAGCATTGAGTTATACTAAAATTAACAATCAGAGAATACAATAGCTGTTGATTTTTTGATCAAATACACAAAAAGGAGTAACGATTATTTATGAAGACACGGCAAAACAAAGAAAATGTAAGACAGTTGGGAGGTGAGCAAAGCTTTATAAATCATTTTAAAAATCATTATATGCTATATTTGTTTTTGGCACCAGCGGTTTTATTGGTTTTTATATTCAGCTATCTTCCAATGACAGGTCTTGTAATAGCGTTTCAGGATTTTGACGTCTTTAAGGGGTTGTTTGGAAGTGAGTGGGTAGGCTTTGAAAATATCCGCAGTATATTTGAAACACCAATGTTTTTGAGGTCAATCAGCAACACGTTGCAACTGAGTGTGCTTACGTTGCTTGTTAGCTTTCCCTTTCCGGTGATCTTTGCATTACTGTTAAATGAAATTAAGGTAAGCTTTTTTAAGAGAACATTTCAGACAATATCATATCTTCCGTATTTTCTGTCATGGATTGCCGTTGTAGGACTTACATATTCAATGACGTCGGTATATGGCGTTATAAATGATATTATGGAAATGATTTGTGGGAACGGTTATGAGAGAGTAATGTTTTTATCAAAGCAGGAGCTGTTTGTGCCGATGGTTTTATTTTTAAGTGTATGGAAAAGCTTTGGCTGGGATTCAATTATTTACCTTTCGGCAATTACATCAATTGACCAGCAGTTATATGAGGCGGCGGAGGTTGACGGAGCAAACAAATGGCAACAGACAATCCATGTTACGCTGCCGGGAATCATACCTACTGCTGTTATTGTTCTGATTTTTAATCTCGGAAATCTTTTTAAAAGTAATTTTGAATTAATATATGGCTTGCAAAATCCGTTTATTGACTATGATGTTATATCTACGGTGATATACAAAAGCGGTATTCAGAACGGTGATTACGCAATGTCTACTGCAATGGGATTTATTGAAGGCATAGTTGCATTCGTTCTTGTACTTATGGCAAATAAAATATCCAAAAAGGCAAGCGGAACAGCATTGTGGTAAAATTACAGCAGAAAGGGAGTGAGTTTAATGAAAAGAACAAGTAAAGCGTATAAGATATGTATGGTATTCAATTATTTATTTATGATTTGTTTAAGCCTTATAATCATATTTCCTTATCTAAATGTTATTGCAAAGGCATTTAATGAAGGAGTGGATACCTCGTTAGGAGGAGTTACAATTTTTCCAAGAGTCCCAACACTTGCTAACTTCAAAACTCTTTTTGAAAACCCGTCTATCGGTTCAGCGTCGAGGGTGACAATAATAAGAGTGTTTTCAGGAGTATTGGTCGGCTTGTTAGTACAGTTTACAGCAGCATATGCACTGTCAAGAAAGGAGCTTAGGTATAAGAAATTCTTCCATGTATTTTTAATGATACCTATGTATTTCGGTGGAGGTCTTATACCTCAGTATATTCTGTATTCGAATATGCATCTTTTAAATAACATACTTGTATACATTCTGCCGACTGCTTTTAGTTTTTACAATATGGTTATAATTCGTACATATATGTATACAATCCCCGATAGCCTCTCCGAGGCAGCAAAGCTTGATGGAGCAAATGAGTTTACAATATTTGCAAAAATAATTATGCCGCTCTGTAAGCCTATATTGGCAACAATTGTACTGTGGCTTGCAGTAGGACATTGGAATGACTGGACAACCACGCTCTACTTTGTTACAAGGCAGGATTTATATACAATGCAGTATGTGTTAATGAAAGTGTTAAAAGAGGCAGAAGAAATCAGCAAAATGCTGCAAGAAGCAGTACAGTCGGGTGGAAATGTCAATATCAATCTTGATAATGCGGCGACCCCTGAAGCCGTTCAGGCGGCGCAGATAGTTTTAACAACTATACCGATTGTTATAGTTTATCCGTTTTTGCAGAAATATTTTATCAAGGGCGTAATGCTGGGAGCAGTTAAAGAATAATAAAAAAGGAGAGAAAAACAATGAAAAAAGAAAATTTGAAAAGAGTAATGGCATGTTTGGTATGCGTATCATTGTCTGTGGCAATGCTTTGCAGCTGTGATAAGAAGGAGGAACATATTGAGGGAAACGATTATACCTCCCTATTGGGACAAGTAAATGATTCCTCTGAGCTTCCCGACTGGACAGGAAGTAAATTAAGTTTGAAAGCTTGGTATTCACACGGAACAGGAAACAATGAAAGAAGAATTGCAAAAGAAAATGTTGTTGCAAATGAGATAGAAAGAATTACAGGCGTCAGAATAGATCCAGATACCTCATATGACAACGGAGGAAATACCTTTGATGTCAAATTAAGTATGATGGCTGCAGCAAATGATTATCCTGATATAGTTTTTGCAACAAAGCCTGATGAATTAAAGAAAATGGTAGAGGCTGACAAATTATGGGAGTTATCTGAACTTGTTAAAGAACATTGTCCAAATATAATGGAAAAAATTCCTATGGATACGCTTCCGCAGATTTATGATAAGCTTTCTCCGTATGATGACGGAAAAATGTATTTTGTGCCTACACAGCTTTCAGGGTCATTGTGGAAGCAGCTTTATCCTGAAGCAGATGCTACTGGTATGGCTTTTGCGCTCGGATCGGCAGGACGAAATGATTATACAACACTTTATGTAAGAGAAGATATATTAAACATGATATATCCCGATGTAAAGACAACAGAGGAGCTCAAGGAAACATATATGGAAAACGGCACCTTTACAAAGGAAGAAATATATGACATACCCATATATTCAAGAGAGGAATTTATTGATTTTCTCTACAAGATAAAGGCTGTAATTGACGAAAATAATATTCGTGAGGATAATAAAAAGGTTGAGGTTACATATGCTGCTTGTGGACAGGATAATTGGGCACTTCTTGCCTGCCTCGAATCAACTCTAAACGGAACTGCTCCGTCAGTTGATTATTTTACATATTACGACACTGAAACCGATAAGCTTGAATACACCTTTAAACAGGAATGGTTCAAGAAAAATCTAAACACATATCGTAAGCTTGTTGAGGATGGTGTCATGAGCAAGGAATCTTTACTTGACAACAGAACAAACTTTACAACAAAGCTCAACAATGGATTGTATGCAGTTATTTACGGTATGGATAAACCAGATGAAGAGGCATTAAAAGCAGCTGGAAAAGATTGTTCATACAGAAGAATTTACCTTGATATTCCATTATTTGACAAGGTAGAACCATTGTATGAGTTGTTCGCAAATGATACAAGCATAGGATTGTGTAAGGACAATTTAACAGAAGAAGAGGTTATACAGGTTTTAAAGTGGATAGATTTTATGATGTCAGATGTGGCTGAAAAGCTTCAATACTGGGGACCTGCGACAGCCGGATTGTTTACAGAGGAAAACGGACAGAGAAAATATGTAGACGAAGAGCTTGAGCAGAATATGGTATATGGTGTTGACAACGGAAAAAATATTGAATACGGTTTGTTAAATCAGCGTGTAAGTAAAAGTAATACATGGCCTGCTTATCCGTATTATATGTATGTCGGAATACATCATCCGAGTGCTACCTGTGAGCATGAGCGTAATGCTGCGGATTATAGTATTTTCTTTACACCTGGTCTAATAGAGGGTTATAGCTTAGAGGATAATAATACAAGAGTGCCATTGCCGGCTAATCTGTGGTACTACACTGCGGATGTGACAAATGTTGAAAAGTTCTGGAATGCAAGAGATATCTTTGAAAAAGAGCTTACTAAGGTTCTGGCGGCGTCAGATTCGGGATTCGAAACAAAATATAACGAGCTTGTGAAATTATCGGAGCAATATGGACTGACCGATGAAACCCTTGAGGAGATGAATACTCTGTTTAATGAAAAAAATAAGGAGTATTTACACTTATTTAAATAACGATTATACTATACGAGGAGAGAAAAATGAAACAAAAATTGATGATCATAGTTATGGTAATATCACTGGCAATGCAATGTATAATTGCATTGCCAGCATATGCGGTGCAACAGCTAACAACTGAGTATAATTTAATCCTTAAAAACAGATATGCACTAAAAGATATGAATGGAGGAGCTATATCCTATGGAAAATCTCTTGCACTGAAAGAAATAGATGGTAAAACATTGGCTTATGTGCTGAAGGAAGGAGGCACTCCCGACAATAAACCGGGTGGTATTTATGTTTACGATGTTACCAATGTAAATGCTCCAGAATGCATACAATATGTAGGAAATATAGGCGGTGTTGATATTTCCTCTCCTCCGCAAGCACATAATGAATTGGAATTAATGGAAACAGGCTCCGGAGATTATATTGCATTCAGCGACCAAGCATGGAATAATACTAAAATTCGTGCTGCGAAAATATTAGATGCGGGTCTGATTGATGCATCAACTATTATTACTGCGGACGGAGAAAAAACTTATGGCTTTGACTTACAAGCGGTTGGTGATTATCTTTTTGTAAGCAGAAAGAATTTGTCGGGGTATCAGTACATATTCGATGTATATAAATTGGAAAATGACACGCTTTCTAAAAAGGGCAGTATAGCAACAAGTACTGGATCAGAGGGGAATGAAGAAGAAGAGGTTGAGGCATATACCGTTGAAAGAGATGGAAATAGTTTTGTTGTCTATGCCGGTGTAAAGAGAAAAGACGGAATTTCTTCAAACCGCCATTTCGAGGTGCATAAGGGCAACATTGGAAATGACGGAAATATAACCTTTATAAAGCAATACACTTCCCAGGCATTGGAGAATAAAGAAATATTTGCACTTTCGCGTGTTGGTGAGGGTGTATTTATGCTTGGGACAGGTAATGACAATCACGATAAAACCACATATTATCTGGATGCAGATACATATTCGGTTATAGAGGCTCCTGCACAGTATATTAATGATATATGCGATTTAGAAGATGGATATTATGTTTCTGCAGGTAGAGGAAATTTGCAAATGTATAAAGATAAGGAAACAATACAAATATTGGGTGGTGTGACTAACCTTCCGGAGCAAATGATTAAAACCGATAAATATATATATGTATTGTGCTGGGACAACCTTGAAATTTATTCTTATAAAACAGAAGTTGATATTACAAGCAATGGAGGTAATATCATAGAGCCAGAGTATAAGCTTGAGGCAATCGTAGGCGGTATAACTACTGAGGACAGAATTGTTGTGAGTTTTGACGGTAGTGACATGGATGTGACAAGTATTGTCGCGAACGGGAAGTTAGTGACAAGTATTCCGGTTACAAACGGAGAGCATGTTGTTGAGGTGAAAATTTTGCGCAATGGTGAGGTTTTCTTGTGTGACAGTGTAAATATAAATGTTGCGATAGAGCCACAGTTGAAGATTTCAAACACACAACTGACAGATAACAGGCTTATTTTTGA
Source organism: Clostridia bacterium (assembly GCA_034101885.1). Lineage (GTDB taxonomy): Bacteria > Bacillota > Clostridia > UBA1381 > UBA1381 > RGIG1988. Next base: position 13,262 of record JAXEIW010000073.1, read on the forward strand.
TATGGAAAATTTGTACTCTGACACACTCAGTGGCGGAACAGTTGTTGCGTTCTCCTATGATTTTGTGGCAATGACAGGTAAAGGCAAGCTGAATTTGACAACACTTGATGATGTTGCTTATGGAAAAGAGATTACATTAGATGGATACTCAGCAGGCAACAATGTTATAATTTTTGCAATAAGTTCCCTTGAGAATCCAAAGCTCATTTCTAATGTTATTAGAATTGGTGATGTGGATTTTGGTACTGTAATTGACAAAAACTCGATTACAAGAATTACAGATAAACCTAATGC
>JAXEIW010000074.1:0-25237 GCA_034101885.1 Clostridia bacterium
TAGAAAAATTATGACTATTGTCAATATTTTTCGTGTAAAATCAAAGATTTTACACAGTTCGCATTGATAAAGTCTGCTGAATTAAATATTTTGGTAGCAAAATATTTATTCATGGTGCAAGGATTTTTTGCAAAAATGCACAAAATCCTTGCACCAAAACAATTCTGAAACGCTTGTAAGCCGCTGTGCGGCTGCGTTTCATAATTGTTCAGCAGTCATTAAATAACAGGGACATTCCCTAAACAAAGGATTGATTTTAATTGGAAAACAGAACTATTGCCGCAATATCCACGCCTATCGGCACGGGAGGTATTGCTGTAATCAGAATAAGCGGCAGTGATGCCTGCAAAATAACCGATAAAATATTTAAAGGCTCCTTGCCCATTTCCGACGCGCCTACACATACAGTACATTACGGACACATTATTGATAAAAAAGGAGCTTATGTGGACGAAGTATTGGTAACGGTAATGAGAGCGCCGAAAAGCTATACCAAAGAGGATGTTGTGGAAATAAGCACCCACGGAGGAATAATTGCTTCAAAAAATGTCTTGAAGTGTATTATTGAGGCAGGCGCAGATTATGCCGAGCCGGGCGAATTTACAAAACGAGCCTTTTTAAACGGACGCATAGATTTATCCCAGGCAGAGGCGATAATAGACATTATAAATTCTAAAACATCCTTGGAACAAAAAAATGCTCTGTCACAGGCTTCGGGCAGCCTTGGAAGCGAAATAAATTCCATACGCAATGATTTGATTAATCTGTCTGCGTCAATGCAGGTTATTATAGATTATCCCGATGAGGAACTTGAAGATGTTACCTGCGATGATATTCTCGCAAGAGTCCTCAAAAATCATGAAAAGATTACAAAGCTTTTGGGAACTGCCGAAAACGGAAAAATAATAAAGAACGGAATAAAAACCGTTATAGCCGGCAAACCCAATGTGGGAAAATCCTCACTGCTGAATTTTCTGGCACGAGAGGACAGGGCAATTGTTACCGAAATCGCCGGCACAACCAGAGATGTTATAGAAGAAAGTGTAAGCGTTGACGGAATACCGCTGATTCTTACCGATACGGCAGGAATAAGAGAAACCGAAGATGTTGTTGAAAAAATCGGTGTTGAGCGTTCCCGTCAAAGTATTGATGACGCAGATCTTGTTATTGTCGTGCTTGATGCAAGCACAATCCCGGAAGAAGAAGAAATTAAGCTTCTTGAGGAAACAAAAAACAAAAAAAGAATTATTATAGCAAATAAAACAGATATAAAAAATGATTCCTTTTCCCTTGCGGTTAACAAGCTTAATATAATCAAACCGATTGAGCTGTCCGTTAAAACGGGAGAGGGAATTGATAACCTTGTTTCTCAAATCAAAAAAATGTACAATCTCGGAGAAGTTGGGCAGAACGATAACTGCATAATAACAAATGTACGCCACATAGGTGCATTGACAAAAGCAAAAGAAGCGTTGGAAAGGGCATCTGAAAGCATAAACAATTATATGCCGTCCGATATTGCTTCCATTGACATTAACATTGCAATTGAAAATCTCGGTGAAATTACGGGATCTGTTATTTCGGAGGATATTGTATCTGCAATATTCCACGATTTTTGTGTGGGCAAATAATCATGTTTTATATTTGAAAATATGGAGCATTTATCTATGCCTGTTGACCGAAAAGAGCCGCATGGATTAAAAACGGCAGACAACATTAATTTTATTAAAAATAATATTATGCTGACTGCCGTTAATATTTTATTATCTTTATAATATTGAACTATCACTTACACAATTCAAACAACATATTTTTGAATTGTTTAACCGCTTTTGTCATATATCTTTTTGAATCGTATATTATATATGTATTTCTGTAAAAATCACATACATCCATATAAACTACGTCATCGGAAAACTGCCCCTGCCACGAAAAGGACGGGACGAACGCAATTCCCAAACCCAGTTCAACATATCTGCGCAAATAATACGGATCATCACATTTAATGGCAATATTCGGTTCAAAACCTGCCGTCGAACAAATCCTTTCCGTAAGGTTATATATACTGCTTTTTTCCGGCATGGATATAAAGCGCTCATTTTTTAGGGAGCATAATGTTACATTATCGTTTATCACAGGATTATCCTTTTTGGACGCAACATAAATTTTTTCTCTGACAAGCAATTCTTTATTCATTACTCCTTCGCCGTCAGTAATATCCGAAATTATCAGATCAAATTCTCCTTTGTCATTATAGTAATGACTCAACATAAAATTTACGTTGGGATAAAGCTTTTTAAAATTTTCTATTGCCTTAAATACTATGCGCCGATTGGTGCACACCTTCAGTTTGATTTCGCTGTGATTGTTTATGTCATCGTCGCGTACTTCCTTACACGCATCATCAAGCTTCTGCAACGCAATTTTAACATTATTATAAAATCTTCTGCCGTATTCATTTAAAATAACTTTGTTGGAGGTGCGGTCAAAAAAATTTACTCCGATTTCTGTTTCCAGCCTGTGTACAGCCTGTGATATATTTGAAGGCGGTACATTGTATTTATAAGCGGTTTTTGAAAAATTTTCACTTTCCGCAGAGTCACAAAAATATTTAAGCTGTAATATTTCCATTTTCATCACCGTTATATAATGCTCACTGAATAAATGCGATTTTCAATCGCATTTAGAAAAATTATGACTATTGTCAAAATTTTTCGTGTAAAATCAAAGATTTTACACGGTTCGCATTGATAAAGTTTGCTGAAATAAATATTTTGGTAGCAAAATATTTATTCATGATGCAAGGATTTTTTGCAAAAATTCACAAAATCCTTGCACCAAAACAATTCTGAAACGCTTGTAAGCCGCTGTGCGGCTGCGTTTCATAATTGTTCAGCAGCCATTATATAGTATAACATATTTATCTATAACTGTCAACATATAGTAACTATATGTTATTATGTTATTTACATTATAGTAAATATATGGTATAATATGAAAAAACAAAAAGGGGTGAAAAAAATGTCGGAATTATTTGAAATAGCAATGATTATATGCTTTGGCGCATCATGGCCGTTAAACGTGATTAAGTCTTACAAATCACGAACTGCAAAGGGCAAGAGCCCTGCGTTTCTGTGTCTGATATTTTTCGGTTATATAGCAGGTATTATATCAAAGCTTATAAACACATCTTATATGTCAAATTTTGCGTCAAAATGGTATGTCCTTTTCTTCTATGTGTTAAACCTTATTATGGTTGGAGCAGATCTTTGTCTATATGTCAGGAACTGTGCCATTGACAAAAAATCCGATAACGAAAGGAAATAAAATTATGAAGGTATACAAAAATATTAATTACTCCTCTGTTTCCCCGAAATATAATAAGCTCTGTTTACTTTTGCCTGATGATGAATGTAAGGCAGTTTTTATGTATATGCACGGAGGCGGATTGATGGTGAAAGAGCCCTATGATAATATATACCCATTTATGGAGCAGCTGTGTGAACGGGGTATCGGTGTGGCAACTATTGAATACAGAGGTTTCCCCGAACACAAATACCCTGACTTTATCAATGATTCAGCTTGCGCTGCGGCATGGGTTAAAAATCATATAGGTGAATATACAGACTGCGATAAAATATATATCGGCGGTTCTTCGGCGGGAGGTTATCTCTCTATGATGCTGTGCTTCGACAAAAAATATCTTAATATATATGACTTATCGCCGATGGATTTTTCGGGATTCATACATGACGCAGGTCAGCCGACAACTCATTTTAATGTTCTTAAATCACGGGGTATAGATTCACGAAGAGTTATTATAGACGAAGCGGCTCCGCTCTACCATATAGGTGTAGACAGCGAATATCCTCCCATGATATTTATAGTTTCCGACAACGATATGGAAAATCGTTACGAGCAGACGATACTTGCAAGAAATACCTTAAAACATTTTGGCTATGATGAATCCAAGATATACATGAAAATTTTGAACGGAACACATTGTCATTATATAAATTGTGACGAAAACGACTATATCTTTTCCGATATAGTTACAGATTTCATTAATAAAACACAAAAATAAATTTTATTTTTACATCTGTTATCAAATTGTATGTAACAGCTCATAATATATCTAATAACAAAACTCCCGTCTGAACTAATCATTCCGACAGGAGTTTTTTTATATTTTTTTTATTATATTATTTTTTACATATGGCACAACATCAATTCTTATAATTCCGGCGACAAGAGAAACAAGCGTAAACACCTCACACAAAACTCCCGCCACGGAAAATACACAAACATTGTAAATCAGCCAGCTTGTACTTGTTATAAGTATTAATGACCGTGTTATTGTTGTATTTTTATTTCCGTATGCAATTGTTGATAAGGTTTTTGCGGTAATAATCAAAATACTCTTTTTCCCCTGCCATGTAAAAATACCAAAAGCAATAAACAATATGCTAAAAATAATAATATAGATGTTTGTTTTTTTGTTTTTTTCTATTTTCTTTGTAAAAATAATATTTCTGACGCAGCCGACAAGATTCATTGCCATACCGGTATATGCTCCCAAAAGAAAATACTGTATAGCAAATATTAATTCGTTTAGTGTCCGAAAAAGCAAGATTTTATTGTGTTTTTTACATTGAAAAGATATTATACTTGCCAATATACCAAATCCGCCGATTATCTGTATAATAATATTCATTTAAATCTCCTCTTGACAATATCAAATTTGCAAGTATAATTATAATATATAAACATTATAAAATCAATATATGTTCGAAATGTTTATAAAATAACATTTTTGTAAACAACGGGGGTTAATTAAATGATGCTTGAAGGAAGAAAAAAGGATATTTTTGATATATTGTGTGAAAAGAAAAGGATTTCTGTTTCGGAACTGTCCAAAATATTATACGTTTCCGAAATGACAATACGCAGGGATTTAACAGAAATGGAGTTGCAGGGACTTCTGAAACGATACCGCGGAGGTGCTGTGATTTCGGACGGAATGGATACTCCGCTTTCTCAAAGAATGTTTTTGTCAGAAGATGAGAAAAGAATACTTGGTAAAAAGGCAGAAATATATCTTTCCGATAATACCAATATTTTTATAGACAGCTCCTCAACTTGTCAGTATATAATACCCCATATAAAAAAACATAATAATGTGAAAATTTTTACAAACAGCGTAAAAGCATTATTAACCGCTTCAGACCTGCATATCCCCTGCTTTTTAATCGGCGGTGAGTATTATGAACAGGATATGTGCTTTATCGGCTCCGTAACCTGCAAAATTGCGGAAAATATAAATGTTGATACTGCGTTTTTTTCTGTTATGGGCATCTCCGTAAATGGTATAATTTCCGATCCGAATATGGAACAAACTTTGGTTAGAAGTATTATAATGAAAAATTCAAAAAAAAATATATTTCTCTTTGAAAAATCAAAAATAGGTAAAAAATATTTAATAACGTTGTGTCATAAAGAGCAGGAGGATGACATTATAGTTATAAATTAAAATAGTAGTTATCGAATAATTTATATTTTCTACAACTTTGCAAATAATTACTTGACAAGACCACAAAGTGATGATAAAATGATATAGGACAAAGGTGTCCGGAAGCTTCCGGGGCGCTTTGTCTTTTTTTTGTGATAAATTTGTGTTTTAAAGTTATTGGCGGAAAAGTTTATTATCCTGTCCAAAGGTTGAAAGGGATAAATTTTATAATTTTTTCGGAACTTTTGAAAGGTGGAAATTTAATGTTTGGAACTGTCAATGAGGAGTGCGGAGTTTTCGGAGTATACGGACAGGCGGACGGTAATGCTGCCGGAACTGTTTATTACGGATTATTTTCATTACAGCACAGAGGTCAGGAAGGTTGTGGAATCTCTGTAAATGATGACGGTGTATTCAGAACACATAAAGACTTAGGACTGGTAAGTGAAGTGTTTACAGACAGTGTTATGAAAAAATTAGGACAAGCACAGATAGCCGTAGGGCATACACGTTACGGTACAACCGGAGGAAACAGCCCTATAAACTGTCAGCCCATTGAAGTAAGACATATAAAAGGTTCAATGGCAATAGCACATAACGGGAATCTGACAAATGCGCTTGAATTAAGGAATGAGCTTGAGCTAAACGGAGCAATTTTTCATACTACAAGCGACACGGAAACGATAGCGTATATGATAACAAAGGAACGTTTAAAGGCGCCGTCGGTTGAAGCTGCGGTTGAGGCGGCAATGTATCATTTAAAAGGAGCTTATTCACTTATCATTATGTCGCCGCAAAAGCTTATTGCCGTTCGTGATCCTAAGGGAATGAGACCGCTTTGTTACGGGAAACGAAAAGACGGAAGCTATGCTGTTGCGTCGGAAAGCTGTGCACTGACAGCAGTAAATGCAGAGTTTATAAGAGATGTTGAGCCGGGAGAGATTGTTGTATTTGATAAGAACGGTATAAGAACAATAAAAACACATTGCAAAAAAACCGAGAAAGCAATATGTCTTTTTGAGTATATATATTTTTCACGCTCCGATTCCATTGTGGACGGAATGTCGATACAAGAAGCACACTTGAAGGCCGGAGAGCTTTTGGCAAAGGAATATCCTGTTGATGCGGACATAGTTATAGGAGTGCCCGATTCGGGACTTGAAGCCGCACTGGGATATGCAAAGGCATCGGGTATACCTTACGGAATAGGATTTGTGAAAAATAAATATATCGGAAGAACCTTTATAGCACCCGAACAATCCGAAAGGGAGGATAAGGTTAAGATAAAAATAAGTCCTATCGAAGGAGCTGTAAAGGGCAAAAGAGTTGTAATGATCGATGATTCAATTGTGAGGGGAACCACAAGCGGAAGAATTGTGCAAATGCTCAGAAATGCAGGTGCTAAAGAAGTACACATGAGAATTTCGTCACCTCCGTTTCTTCATCCGTGTTATTACGGAACCGATATAGATTCCTGTGAAAATCTTATTGCCTGCAATCATACAACGGAAGAAATCGCAAAAATGATTAATGTGGACAGCCTTGGTTATCTCAGCATAGAAAGAGCAAAACAGCTGGCGGGACATAATTTTGACAGTTGTTGTACCGCTTGCTTTTCGGGAATTTATCCGACGGATATTCCAAAGGCGGGAGCGAAGGATAAATTTGAATGTAAGATCTCGGAAAATAATGATTAGAAATTTTGGACGACGCAAGAAGGTTGTGTAAATAATATCTACCAAACAAATAGTTTTGCAAAACCGACATTGTTTGATTTACTGTTTTTTCGGGAAATGACAACCGATAAAAAAATTACACAACCTTTTCTGCGCCGTTCGCATTTCCGTTTTGCAAGGCTGAATTTATGTTCAACCTCAATGCGCTCTGTCTCATCAATGTAATCTTGTTTTTAAATTCCTTTTGGTATATGAAAGCTGCCGGTCTATAGCTTGGTAAATTTGTAATACTGACTTTGCAGATTTGAAAAAACTATAAAACAAGCACATTTGTCTTTATTTTATACCTATTTTAAGAGTAAAATTTAATATATAATGTCTATTGAACAAATGGTTTTGCAAAAACATTTGTGTGAAATTTTCAATTTAACATCTAAAAACAGCATTAAAAATTATTTCTTGTTATCATTCTGTTTATACATTCATAGACCGCAGATTTAGAACATATATTATTATGTTTTTTTTGAAAAAATATTTTTAATATTAATTAATTGTAAATAAAATATAAACCTTTCTTATTGCTATTGACTTTAAAATTAAATAGTATTATACTAAAAAAAACAAAATGTGTATCATGCTACATATTTACAAGAAATGAGGAGAAACAAAGATAGAAACGGGCAGTGTATTTTATAAATATGCAGTAGTTTGAGAGGTGGATCTAACAGGCTTTTTACGGTGTTGATATTTGTGCCGGATCATAGCGGCAGAATGGGGGATAATTATGTCTGATCAAGTTAAAATACAGGAAACGGTTGCATACTATATAAAAAGGATTGTTTGTCTGCAGGTATCATATACGAACTCAATTCTTAAAGAGTTTGATTTAACAAGATCGCAGTTGGTAATTCTTGCGTATCTTCACGAGCAGTTAACGGAAAATCCTCAAAAGGTAATTACTCAAAAGGATATTGAAGATTTTTTCGGGATAGCTCACACCACTGTAATCGGATTGCTTAACAGACTGAAAAGTAAGGATTTTATTACGGTAACAGTAAATGAAACAGACAAAAGACACCGAGATGTTAAATTAACGCAAAAAGCACTGAGTCTGAAACATGAGATTACAGACCGGGCGGTGGATGTTATAAATATATTTGAAGATGCACTGAGTGAAGAACAGGTTAAAAATCTTAAAGAAATGCTTACCATTGTTCATAAAAATCTTAAGCAAAAAACAGAAAGTATTATCAATGAGAAAAAAATGCAGGAAAGGATTTTGAAAAATGAAGAAAGTGTTAGTATCAGCGATAATAATATCGATGCTGTATTCTTCGGCAATAATTAGTTCTTATGCCGAGGAGATACCGTTGACAGAGGAAGAAACAACGGAACAAACCGTCAATCAAACCACTTATATGAATATCGATGATGCCATAAACTATGCGCTTGAACATAAATGTTCAATTAAAAGTGCCGAAGCGGCAATATTGGTAAACAAATATTCAAAGGGTGCGGCTCTAAAGAATTACAATAATTTGAACAAAGTCAAAGACGGTTCTACCTTCCAGAGCGTTCTTGCCCTTAAGGGGTTTGAGCTTGAAACGGCAACATTAAAGTATGACAATTCTGTAAGAGAACTCGAGGTTTTGAAAAAAGACTGCAAAAATAACGTAAAAACCAATTTTTATACATATTTCAGCAGCGTTGAAAAATTGGATATAGCAAAAACCAATCTTGATAACGCAAAAGAAAAGCTGGGCTTTGCAAAGACAAGGCTTGATACCGGAATAATAAGCCGGTTGGACTATGAATCCTTTGAGCTGGCTGTAATGAAAGCCGAAAACGCGTATACTCAAGCGCAAAGAAATGTAAATCAATGTCTGGAAAATATAAAATATGCCATTGATTTTCCGGTTAATGAAGAGTTGGTTATAACAGGCTCCATGCCGGAAATAAATGTGGATTTTGTTAGCGCCGATGAGGCAGTAAAGCTTTCTAAGTCTTTAACAAATTATATAACTCTTGAAAAGAACTTTGAATTGGCGCAAAAAAGATGGGAATATGCCGAGAATTATTATTTTCCTTCCGAACATTCCTATTATATTGAAAAATATACATACGAACAAGCCAAAGCGGACTATGCAAGTAATGTCAATGCGCTTGAGCAGAATATAAAATCTGCATATAATAATCTTCTAAACCAGAGAGATAATTTAAATTACACCGAAAAAGAAATTGAACACGCAAAAAAACTTACCGATGTTGCATATACCAAATACGAGATGGGTTTGATGACTGCAAGCGATTATATAGAAACGGAGCAGAATTATTTTACTTCAACAAATGGTTATCTTGATGCAAAGCTTGCATACAGAACAGCTGCGCTGACGTACAAGGCGACATACACAACAACCGAATAATAATGCGAAAAATAAGCGGCGCATCTCACCGGTTTTCACTCGGGGCGGTACACAAAGTACAGCACCCTCGAATCAAACCGGCAATCTGCTTGCGTCTTTTCCGCATTATAGAGAGAAATGTGGAAAAATAAGCGGTGCATCTCACCGGTTTACACTCGGGGCGGTACACACATACAGAACCTTTACATCAAAGCGGAAAGTTGCTTGTTTTTTAAATTATGATCAATACCGCTGTCAACAGCGCAATATAAGATAAAATGCATTAAAGAAAGGAATCAACAATATGAACAAAAAGAAAATTTCCAGTATTCTGTTATCTTCCGTCATGCTTATGTCATCAGCGAGCTGCGGTAAAAAGGAAATGCCGAAAGAGGTCGAAACGACTTCGGCGGTTAATGTTGAAGTTTATACGGCAGGAGTTGACGATGTTTCAAATCGTGTTACATATACAGGTGAAATAAAAGCCGCTGAAAGCGTTTCCGTTTCGGCAAAGGTTAGTGCAAAAGCGGTTTCGGTTAATGTTAAAGAGGGAGATTATGTTAAAGCGGGGCAGGTTTTGGCAACACTTGACAAAACAGATCTTCAGCTTTCATATAATCAGGCGTTGGCAAGCTATAACAGCGCCCAAGCAAGCTATAATATGACAAAAAATTCGACAAACGAGCGTAATTCTTCACAGGCACAGCAAAGTGTTAATTCGGCACAAATTGCTTATGAGAATGCGTTGAATAATTATAACAGGGAGCTTGAGTTATATAATCAAAATTCTGCTGTTGTATTGGCAGAACAGAGTCGTGACGACGCAGTTGCCGCGTATAATCGTGCAAAAGAGCTTTATGACAACGATACGAATCTGATATCGGCAAGAAATGCATATCAGACAGCATTGGATAATTATAACCGTTCACAGCAGCTGTATGAACAAGGAGCTATCAGCAAAAATGATCTTGATACTGCAAAGAACAATACGGAAAATGCCAAAGCTTCTCTTGATACGGTCGAAGCAAACAATAAGGCTTCTATGGACAGTGCGCATTCTGCAATGATTACGGCGGAAGAAAATTTAAAAAAGGCTAAAACAACGGCAAAAGCGTCTTTAGATTCCGCAAAAACAGCGTTGGACAATGCAAAGAACTCTCTTGACAGTGCAAATGAAAATATATCACTTACCTCTGTTTCAAATTCCGAAAGCTTAAAAACGTCAGAGGCTTCGGTGGAATCCGCACTTGCATCGTTAAATATTGCAAAAAACAACCTTAATAATACAAGTATAACAGCTCCGATTTCGGGATATATCTCAACAAAAAATGTAAACATGGGGCAAATGGTTTCACCGGGTGTTGAATTATTTTCAATAAAAAATTCCAATACGGTTGACGGTGAAATTAATGTTACCGAATCTGTTATATCTAATGTATCTGTCGGCACAAAAGCGATAGTTTCGGTTAAATCGGCGGATATATCCGATGTTGAGGGAGCTGTTACACAGGTTAATCCCGTTAAGGATGAGAGAACGGGTATGTACATCGTAAAGGTTACGATGGAAAATGCAGACAATGCACTAAAGGTTGGTATGTTTGCGGATATAACTCTTATTACCCATTCCGTAGATGGCGCTATAACAATTCCGACAGAGGCGGTTATGCAGAGCGGTGACGAGAAATATGTATATATAGCAAACGGAAATCAAGCCGAGAAAGCAGTTGTTATAACCGGAATAGAAGACGGAGATTATATTCAAATTGTTTCGGGAATAGAACCGGGTGATAAGATAATTGTTTCCGGAAAGGATTATTTGTCTGATAAAAACAGCGAAATAAAGATTGTATCGGAATACACTGAATGACAGTATACAATGGCGAATATATGTATTTTTGTATGTATTAAGCTTTGGTTTAACACGCTGACTGAATTTGAGTGACGCCGGACCGGTTATATTTGATATTTAAATCGGGCTTATACGAAGTAATACATCAAAACACATTGCCGAAAAGAAAGATAGAAAGGAAAATGGATTAATGAAACTGCATGAAATATCTGTAAAACGCCCTGTTGCTGTCACTATGATAGTTTTGATATTTGTTGTAATCGGTGTTTACTCCTTAAGTATGTTAAAAATGGAAGCCATGCCCGACATGGATTTATCAATGGCGATTGTAAGTACAACTTACAGAAATGTCGGTTCCGAGGAAATAGAAAATCTTATAACCAAGCCTATTGAGGGAGCGGTAAGCTCGGTATCGGGTGTTGACACGATAACCTCACAGTCAAGTGAGGGAAGCTCGTTGGTTATGGTTCAGTTCAGCAACGGCACCGACATGGACGAGGCTGTAAGCGGTATGGAGGGAAACATAGATATGATTTCCGCCATGTTTCCGGAGGATGCCGATGAGCCTATGGTTATAAAGATGGATACATCTATGATGGCAACGGCTATGATGAGCGTGTCATATGAAGGCTACGATATGGTTCAAACAAAAAAATATGTTGATGACAACGTGGTATCACGGCTTGAAGCAATAAGCGGAGTGGCGTCGGTTAATGTTTCCGGTGCACAGGACAGGGTAATTGAAGTTGTTGTGGATCCGGAAAAGATGTTCGGTTATGATATGAATATGTCATCACTGGTAGGTGCAGTCAGCGCTCAGAATCAAAATACTTCATCGGGTACGATTGAAGGTATGAATAAAAAGATGAGCGTAAGAACACTCGGAAAGTTTAAGGATCTCAAGGATATAGAGGTTGTTCCGATAAATACCTCCACGGGAGAGATAATATATTTGCGTGATATTGCAACGGTGAAAGATACTTATTCCGACAAAAGCACCTATGCAAGACTTAACGGTGTAGATTCTCTTTCAATAACCATAAGTGCCGAATCGGATGCGAATACCGTTGATGTTGTTGATGCAATAACCAAGGTTCTTGACGATCTTCACGCAGAAAATCCGAAATTTACATATAATATGACAATGGAACAGGCTTCATATATTAAAGAAGCAATATCATCTGTTGCAAACAATGCCGTAACCGGCGGTTTGCTGGCAATTGTCATATTGCTTCTCTTTTTGGGAAGCATCAAAAATTCATTAATTATAGGCGTAACGATGCCTGTATCTATTGTTGTAACCTTTATAGGAATATTTTTCTCGGGAATGACATTGAATGTTGTATCGCTGGGCGGTCTTGCCCTCGGTGTCGGAATGCTTGTGGATAACGCAGTTGTTGTTCTTGAAAATATATTCAGGCGGCGAAATGATCTTAAAGAGGGCAGCAAAGAAGCCTCAATAAAAGGTTCGGGAGAGGTTGTCGGAGCGGTTATTGCTTCGGTGCTTACTACTTGTATTGTTTATGTTCCTATACTGTTCATAGATAATATTATGGCCATAATGTTTAAGCAGCTTGCCTTTACGATTATTTTCTCACAGATAGCGTCGTTGATTACAACCTTTCTGCTGATACCGATGCTCAGCTCAAAAATAAAGGATACGGGAGAAAGAAATAAAAAGCTTTCATTTATTTTAGAGCCGTTTAATAAGCTGATTAACTTTTTATACGGAATTTATGAAAAAAGCCTGCGGTGGGCTTTGTCACACCGAAAGACTTTGATTATTGTGGTTTTGGCTGCCTTTGCCGCAAGCATTGTAAAATTTGCCATGAGCGGAATGACGCTTATGGAAATGACCGATGAAGGAACTTTGACGGTTGACATAGAATTACCGCAGGGTTCACGTCTTGAAGAAACAAATAAGATTACAGAGGAAATAGAAGACATTATCGCACAGCATGATGATGTTGAAACAATATTCTCGTCTGTAGGTTCGAGTGGTATGCTTGGCAACGGTTCTTCAAACTCCGCTTCTGTTACGGTCACATTAAATGATGACAGAAAGAATACAACCAATGAGGTTGTAAACGAGCTGAGAAATATGCTTTCCGATGTAACCGGTGCCACAATAGAGTTGGCGTCATCAAACTCGGCAATGTCTATTTCTTCCGATGAATTGAGCTTACAGTTTTCGGGAAGTAATGAAGAAGCACTCACCGATTATGTAAAGCAGGTTGAAGGTCTTTTGTCAACGGTAGATGGAGTTGCTGAGGTTTCCACTTCAATTGCCGAAACGAAGCCTGAGGTAAGAATTAATGTTGACAGTGCAAAAGCCGCATCATACGGTATGACAACAAGCTCGGTGTCACAGCTTGTAAAATACGCAATTGACGGGGTAACGGCATCAAAGTACACCGATAACGGTTCCGAATATGATATTGATATAGTATATCCGGAGGATTATGTTAAAGATTATAATGCCATTAAGGATTTAAGAATTAAAACAACAACCGGTCAGTGGATTGCATTATCCGATGTTGCGGACGTTACTGTTGAACAGGGCAGCACAACATTAACACGAGTTGACCAACAGCGTGTTTTAACCGTTACCGCAAAGCTTTACGGAACCGATATGTCAACGGCAAACAGAGATCTTGAACGTTTACTTAAGGATATACCTATGCCGGACGGTGTTGCAAAATCCGCCGGAGGAAGCTACGAAATGATGATTGAAGCAATGCAGTCGCTGCTTATTGCTATATTACTGGGTATTTTGCTTATGTACATGGTTATGGCGGCACAATTTGAAAATATATCGCAGCCGTTAATTATTTTGGGTACAATACCTCTTGCATTAATAGGTGTTGAATTTTCGCTTATAATTTTCAACAGTACCTTCTCTGTTGTAAGCTGTATAGGTGTATTGATGCTTATGGGTATTATAGTAAACAACGCTATTGTGCTTATTGATTTTATCAATACTACAAGAAAAGAAAATCCCGACTTGAGCAGAACCGAAGCTGTTGTATTTTCGGGTAAAACAAGAATGCGTCCTATATTGATGACATCTTTGACGTCAATACTCGGCTTTTTGCCGATGGCTGTTTCTACCGCAAACGGTGCAGAGATGATGCGTCCGATGGCAATTGTATTGCTGGGAGGCTTGCTTGTCGGAACATTGCTGACATTGTTCTTTATTCCTGTACTCTATACGATTTTCGATGATCATAAAATAAAAAAGGTACGCAGGAAAGAACGTAAACTAAAAAAAGAACAAAATAAGAATTTGAATATATAACTGTGTCGCATTAAAGCGGCGGGAACGGAGGAAAAAATGACTACGGCTGTAATAGGTTTGGGACTTATAGGAGGCTCTGTTGCAAAAAGTCTTAAAGGCTTTATGAACAGTAAAATAATAGGATATGACAAGGATAACAATACAATTAACAACGCTCTTTCCGATGAGGTCATATCGGACGGATATACAAGCGGAGGCGAGTTTTTAAGAAACTGTGATTTTATAATTTTATGCCTTTATCCGCAGGCAAATATAGATTTTATAAAGGAAAATGCGTGTTACTTAAAAAAAGGTGCGATAGTTACCGATGTTTCGGGAGTAAAGGAGTATGTTGTAAAGGAAGTATCAGAAATTCTGCCCGATGACGTTGAATTTATAGGCGCTCACCCTATGGCGGGAAAGGAGCTGGGTGGATATTTAAACTCAGATGAAAATCTGTTTAAAAATGCCTCGTTCCTTATAACTCCGACCGAAAAAAACAGTGAAAAAAGCATAGAGCTTATAAAAAAGTTTGCAAAGCATATCGGATGCAGCAATATAACCTGTACAACAGTTCGGGAGCATGATGAAATTATAGCATATACAAGTCAGCTTATGCACGTAGTGGCTGTTGCTTTATGTAATAATCCGATTATCGAAAAATCCACTTATTTCAGCGCGGGCAGCTTAAGAGATTGTACAAGAGTTGCTCTTATAAACGAAAAAATGTGGAGCGAGTTATTTCTTGAAAACAAAAACGCACTCTCCGAAAGGATTGCGGAAATGATTTATAATCTTCAGGAAATCAAGGACGCTATTGACGGCGATGACAGAGCAAGACTTGAAGACTTGATGAAATCGGCAAAAAACCGGAAATTAAAGTGGCTTTCCGAAAAATATAAATAGTTCAAAAAATTTTTTTAGTAAACGTCAAAGATAAAATATGACAAGATTGTTAATTTATATTTGTTTTTGTAAATAAATATTAGTTGCACTTGACATACAGTATGTATAAATATATAATAAAGCCGTAAAGCAAATTTGTTTTCGGATGAAATAACCGGCATTTGAAAACAAGTTTTAGATTTATAATTTTGTGCCGTTTTCCGGCGGCAGGATGGAGGATTACTATGTTAGATAAGAAAGTTAGAGATTTGATTAACCAACAGATAAACAAAGAATTGTATTCGGCGTATCTTTATCTTGATTTTTCAAATTATTTTGAGGGAAGGGGCTTGAACGGTTTTGCAAATTGGTATTATGTTCAGGCACAGGAAGAAAGAGATCATGCTATGCTTTTTTACCGCTATCTGCAAAATAATAATGAAAAGGTAACCTTAGAGGCTATTGCAAAGCCTGATAAGGTTCTTGAAAGCGATATGGAGGTATTAAAAGCAGGTCTTGAACATGAAGAATATGTTACATCACTGATAAACGATATTTATGCGGCAGCTTATGACGTAAAGGATTTCCGTACAATGCAGTTTCTTGATTGGTTTGTTAAGGAACAGGGCGAAGAAGAAACAAATGCGAATGATATTATATCAAAGATGGATTTGTTCGGTTCCGATCCGAAAAGTCTGTATATGTTAAACAGTGAGCTTGCAGCAAGAGTTTATTCGGCACCTTCACTTGTAATTTAACAGCAGAAATTATTCCTCACCTTTATAGGTGGGGATTTTTTTATTTTTGTGTTGACAAATAATATAGTACATTATATTAGCGGAAAATATATTATTTGTTTTATAATTGTGATTGTATTAATATTATGTGTATTTTAGAGTTTAGAAAAATCTTGTAAAATAATAAAATAAATTTATAATTAATATTAGTATACATAGCGTATCAATTAATATTTGTTTTTTTAAAAACGATTTATGTATTTCTAATAAAACACAAATAATAAGAGGTAACGCCATTGCGTTATATGAAATATAACCTTTAATATTCAAGGTTAAAATACAAATAAGAGCCCTTGTAACCCCGCAAGTCGGACATTTTATGTTAAATAATGTATAAAAAGGGCATTTGATTTTTGATATTATAATTAAATATATAACGATTAAGACAGCATAAATAATATGCTGCCTTAATATTTTTAATTTATCATATAAGTGCCATAACATTGTTAAAGTTTAAATCCTTTGTCTTTTTAGATATTGTAAACCAATCTATTATAGTAAGTATGCCACAACAGCCTACAGTTAACAATTTCAATATTCCCATGCCCGTATCACCAATCATAAACCTATCAATTCCAAGACCGCCCAAAAAGATAGAAACTAATAAAATTGTTGTGGGATCTTTTAATTCGATGGTTTGAAGTAGTGAAAATTTTTGTTCATCAATTGTACGAAGTTTATCTTTTAAATAAACTATTTTTTCAGGTGGAAAGTATTTTTGATTTGACATTATAAATAAATCGATCTTTGCTTGCTCCATGAAAAGAAACCTCACTTCTGTTTAAAATTTACTACATTTATTATATACAAACAAAAATGTAATTTCAATAGTTTTTGTAAAAATTTGTCATTTTAAACAAATTTTTATATTAATTTATAAAATTTATACAAAATGACGTTTTTGTAAGACTTATTTAAAAATTAAAAAGTTCACGGTTTTTGAACCAGCTAATAATTTGTGAGGTTTATGGATAAATTGTGAACAGATAACAAATTTTGTTAGGGCGAATTACATTCATCTAACCATTGAACATGCGAAAATAGTGGATGAATAATGTTCCCCGCGACATATTCATTAATATTTTAATGGTTTGTTCACAATTTGTTTACTCATTCAAAAACCGTGTTAAAAAGTCAATTTAATCTTGACAAATTCGTAAATATGAGTTATAATGTGCATATGATTGGAGATGTGTGTAAATGTTTGCAAAAGAGCGGCAAAACAAAATATATGATATGATAAAAAGCAACGGTGCTGTGACGACCTCGGAGCTTGTAAAAATTTTCAATGTATCTATAGAAACCATTCGGAGAGATTTGCTTTATATGGAAAAAACCGAACAGCTTTTAAGAGTTCACGGAGGAGCTGTTGCAAGAGGAGAAATGAAGCCGTATTTAAATTTGGATCAGCGCAATAAGGAGTTCGGCAAACAGAAGCGAAACCTTGCCATAAAGGCGATGGAGTTTATATCGGAGGGCGATATTATCGGAATCGATTCGGGAAGCACAGCAATTGTATTTGCGGAGGTTTTGAAAGACAGATTTTCAAACCTGACGGCAGTGACTCATTCGCTTGATGTGTTCAATATTCTATCCGGTCATTTCCCGGTAATTTTGTGCGGAGGACACTATTTGCAGGAAGAGAACGCTTTTTACGGCCCGTTAACTTTGCAAATGCTTAAAAGCATTTGTATGCAAAAAGTTTTTATATTTCCATCGGCTGTTTCTTTTGAGCATGGTATATGTGATTATCAAAAAGAGTTGTTTCAAATTCAAAAACAGCTTATTAATTCATCGGAGAATGTTTTTTGCCTTGCAGACAGCAGTAAGTTTGAAAAAAGGGCATTTCTTAAGGTTGGCGATATGAAAACCGATTACAGTTACATATCAGATTCCGGCTTGCCCGAAAAGTTAATTAAATTGTATAGAAAAAACAACATAAAAATTTATATGGGGGAAGGAAAAGTCTAAGTAATTTCATAATATTGCAAATTGATCTTTGCATAGAATGAAAATTTTTATTGGGTTTAAATTTCTCGCTTTAAGAAAAGAAAGGAATGAATAAAAATGAGGGTTTTATTAATTTTATCAGACGGAATGAGACCGGATTCACTGACAGATATACCGGCGGCACAGAAGATAATAAAAAAATCATCGTATACCATGGAGGCGTCAACGGTTATGCCGTCGGTAACTTTGCCCTGTCATATGTCTTTGTTTCACAGCGTAGATCCGTCAAGGCACGGAACAACCACAAATACATATGCACCGCAGGTTAGACCGATTAACGGATTGTGCGAGGTGCTTCGGAAAAACAATAAGAAAAGCGCTTTCTTCTATGACTGGGAAGAACTGCGTGATTTGACAAGGCCGCAGTCGTTGGAATATGCTTATTATTGCAATCTGCATGACACCGGCTCAAAGGAGTCCGGTAAAATTATTACTGACGAGACAATTAAGCATTTAACGAACCAATATATAGATTTTACGTTCCTGTATTTGGGTGAAACTGATGAAGTGGGACATAAATACGGATGGATGAGCGAAGAATACATAAGTGCAGTAAAGGACAGCTGGGATAATATAGAGAAAATCGTAAATGCACTTCCCGACGATTACACCGTTATTATAACAGCGGATCATGGTGGACATGACAGAATACACGGTACAGATTTGCCGGAAGATATGACAATACCTATGATTATTATGGGAAAGGATTTTAAAGCCGGAGAAAAAATTGTAAATGCCAATATAAAGGATATTGCACCGACAGTTGTAAAGCTGTTAGATACCGAACCGGACGAACAATGGGAGGGTAAAAGTCTCATATGAGAAAATTAGAAAGCAGAAAAGAAGTTAATGCACTTATAATACTTTTTGTTTTTACATATATGGTAAGCTACATAACAAGAATTAATTACGGTGCAATTATCTCGGAAATGGAAAAGGAAACGGGCTTTGCGAGAAATCTGTTGTCTATGGCTTTGACAGGAAGCTTTATTACCTACGGAGTCGGACAGATAATAAGCGGAATATGCGGAGACAGATTTTCGCCCAAAAAGCTTGTTTCCTGCGGATTAACCCTGACGGTGATTATGAATTTGTTTATTCCCTTATGCAATAATCCGTATCTTATGACAGTGGTTTGGTGTGTAAACGGATTTGCCCAAAGCTTGATGTGGCCGCCTCTTGTGAGAATTATGGCGACGCTTTTGTCGGAGGAGGATTATAAAAATGCCTCCTCAAAGGTTTCGTGGGGAGGAAATTTCGGAACTATTGCAGTATATACTTTATCCCCTCTTTTAATATCCGTTTTGGGCTGGAAATCGGTATTTGTCTTTTCTTCTTTGTGCGGAGCGGCAATGATTTTTATTTGGAACAAATATTCATATGAAATAGATAAGGAACCTCGGAAGACAAACGCTCCGAAAAAAGATATAAAAGTTTCTTCGGTTTTTAACATTCTTATGATAAGTATTATGATTGCGATAATTCTTCAGGGAATGTTAAGGGACGGAGTTACAACTTGGATGCCGTCATATATTTCGGAAACATACAATATAAGTAATATAATATCAATTTTAACAGGTGTTGTTCTTCCTATATTTGGTATAATTTGTATTCAGTTTGCAACAAAACTTTATATAAAGAAATTCACAAATCCGATGACGTGTGCGGGAGTGTTTTTTGGAGGCGGAGCAATGTCCGCATTGATTCTGTTATTTGTTACCGGAAAAAATGCTGCGCTTTCCGTTTTGTTTTCGTCATTGCTTACTGGGTGTATGCACGGAGTTAATTTAATTATTATTTGTATGATACCGCCGTTTTTCCAAAAGGACGGAATTGTCTCAACGGTGTCTGGCATATTAAATTCGTGTACATATATAGGAAGTGCAGTATCAACATACGGAATAGCTGTGCTGTCTAAAAATGTCGGCTGGACTTATACCCTGATTTTGTGGCTGCTTATTGCAGTTTTGGGTACGGCTGTATGTATGCTGTGTGTCAAACCGTGGGAAAAGAAAGTTAATTCAGTAAGTAATAAAGAAATGAATTCATTTTAGAGGAAGAAGCTGTTTTAAAAAAATAATTATTGAATAATTATATATTATATGATATAATAATATACATAAAATAAGGTTGCCTTTTTGCGTTGCGGTTTGTGCCTATGACCGGGTGGCAGAACGGAGGATAATTATGTGGAAACAGAAAATAGGTATTTCAGTAGGAAATGAATATAAAATTCCTACTAAAGAAGTTGTAAAAATGCTTGGGGAAATAGGATTTGATGCTGTTTCGCCGGAATGGAAAGAAAATGAAGATTTATCGGAAATTATATCAACGGCAAGAGAAAACGGCATGGAAATACAATCACTTCATGCTCCTTTTACAAAGGCTGCGAATATGTGGAGCAGTGATGAAAAAGTATCAAAAGCGGTTAAAGATGAACTATTTAAAGCATTGGAGGATTGCAGACATTTTAATATTCCTGTGATGGTTGTACATACATGGATTGGCTTTGATTATGAATTTGGTGAAGTGAAATACGGCTTTGAAAACTATGGTGATATAGTGGAACGTGCCGATGAATACGGTGTGAAAATTGCATTTGAAAATACCGAAGGAGAGGAATATCTTTTTGCTTTAATGGAATATTTTAAAGAAAATGATACGGTAGGCTTCTGCTGGGATTCGGGACATGAAATGTGTTATAATTATTCAAAAGATTTTATTGAAAAGTTTGGAAACAAACTGCTTATTACTCACCTTAATGATAATTTGGGCATAAAAAGCTTTGAAGGAAAAATTACATGGATAGATGATCTTCATCTTTTACCGTATGACGGTATTGCAGATTGGGATTTCAATATTGCGCGTCTGAAAAAAGCGAAGCATCTTGATATTTTGAACTTTGAACTTAATATACATTCAAAGCCGGGGCGTCATGAAAATGATATTTATGCTCAGATGAATCTTGAACAGTATTTTACCGAGGCGTATAAGAGAGCGTGTAGGATTGCGTACAGATATGCTGTATAAATATTATCAGAGTTTTAATTTAATCAGATGAAATGCTAATGATAAACAGATACATCACCGCTGCTGTTGGTTGAATGGCGGCGGTGATGTTTGCCTTTCGGTATGTTTTGATTTAAATTTATTTTATTTGTTTAGGGCTTGTACCGTAAAATTTTTTATATACCTTGCAAAAATAGCTTGTATCATTGAAGCCGCAGGAACGGGCTATGTTATCTAATTTAATTTCGGGGTTGTTTTTAATCATATATCCGGCATTTTTTAGTCTTGTTTTTATAATCATATCAAACACGGTCATATTGTATTTTTGTTTAAAGTCACGGCAGAGCTTTGATTTTGAGTATGGATAAAACTTCATAATATCTTCAAGAGTAAGGTTTTTTGAGTAATTGCTTTCAATAAAATTGTATACCGATTCAATGGGAGAGTATTCTTTTTTGCATACCTCATCAAAAAAGTCTATTACAACAGAGAAGGTCATTGCACAAAGATATGAAAGCTCTTTTGCTGTTTCGAAATTTTCGAACAGATTGCCAAGGGATGATTTAAAAATATTTTTGTTTTTATTTCTATATATGCCAAAATCACCAAGGTTATAATATTTTTTTATCTTTTCAAAGCCGTATCCGCAAAAAGATAGATAACTTGTTCTAAAATCACCGTCAATACCGTAATATTCGTGAGGTGTGTGTGCGGTTATATAAAACATATCATCTTTACCGATAACTCGGCTTATTCCGTTTGCTTTTATAATACCGTTTCCGTCGCCGACAATAAAAATGTGATGAAATTCGAACCCGTTCGGGCGAATAATTTTTTCCTGCGGATAATTAATATCTGTTGTGCATGGATATAAAGGAAAAAATTCCAATTGTTCTTGTGAGTATATTTTTTGCTTCATTATTATTACTCCCTGTATAATATATTTATATATTATATATTTTATTTATATTGATTATCTGTATTTTGAGTGATATAATTATATTATAAATTAAATAATTTGTCAATTATATTAAGGAGTTGAGATATTGTGAAAAAAATATGTATTTCAAGAGATTGGTATTTTTCATCACCGGAACGCCCGGAAAAGGTAAAGGTTGATTTACCGCATGATTACAGTATATCTTTACCGCGTAATTCAGAAAGTACCGGTACCGCAAGCAACGGATTTTTTGAGGGGACAAGGGGCAAATATGTTAAATACATGAATTTTGGAGACGATGAACACGTTATTTTGGATATAGACGGAGCATATATGTGTTCAAGAGTGCTGTTAAATGATAATCAGCTTATAATGCATCCATATGGGTACACTCCGTTTCTTGTGGATCTTACATCAAAAATGAAAAGAAACGGAATAAACAAAATAGAAATTTCAACGCAAAATGTTCAGCCGTCCACAAGATGGTATTCCGGATCGGGGATTTATCGTGATGTATTTATATGGCTGGGCGGAAAAGTTCGGATTGAACCATGGGATGTTTTTGTCACAACAAAATATGCCGATGAGAATACCGCTGTTTTATCAGCTGTTATTGAAATAACATCCGATATTGAAGGAACTATCACTTTAAACAGTAAAATAACAGATTCCGATGGGTGCAATAAGGCGGAATCGAACGACGAAATATATATTAAAAAAGGAAAAAACAAGACAGAGATTACATACAAAATAAGCAATCCTTTGTTGTGGAGTACCGATACACCTTATTTGTATAATCTAAATACACAGATAATTTATGAAGACAGCGAAGAGGATAGTTTTGATTTGTGTTTTGGAATAAGAACAATATGTGCGGATGCAAAAAACGGTTTACTTTTAAACGGCAAGTCTATTAAACTTAGGGGAGGCTGTATTCATCATGACCACGGAGCTTTGGGTGCTGCGTCTTTTCCGGCTGCCGAATACAGAAAGCTTTCAAAGCTTAAAGATGCCGGATACAATGCAATAAGAACGGCGCACTACCCACCGTCCCTGACGTTGCTGGAGGTATGTGACAGGTTGGGAATCCTTGTAATGGACGAGGCTTTTGATATGTGGAACATACCGAAAAATCCGCTTGATTACAGTTTATGGTTTGCGGATTGGTGGGAAAGGGACATCAAGAGTATGGTATTAAGAGACAGAAACCACCCATGTGTAATATCTTATTCCATAGGCAATGAAATCCACGAAAGGAACTGCAAGTCGGACGGAGCGGATTGGGCGAAGAAAATAAGCGGAGAAATAAGAAAGTATGATTCATCGAAATTGGTTACGTCGGGAGTTTGCGGTATGTGGGAAAGACCGGAGCCGGATGCACCGGAGGAATACATAGTGGATTATATGGAAGGTCACGCGGATGTAGGAGAAGGAAATATCGATTCCGAGTGGGATAAATGGACTGAAAAATATATGGAGCCGTTAGATATTGTCGGATATAATTATTTATATGAACGTTACGAGAAGGATCATATTACCTATCCGAATCGTGTTATTTGGGGCTCTGAAACACATGCCGTTAATTTTTATCGTTCGTGGCAGAGCGTACTTAGGAACAGCCATGTAATAGGTGATTTTACATGGACTGCATATGACAATCTGGGTGAAGCCGGAACGGGGCGTTTCTTGTGGGCGCGTGACGGTGTCATAAATGGAATAAGCTTGGCGAAATATCCATGGAGAAGCTGTTATCAAGGTGATTTTGACCTTTGTGGTTATCGCAGACCTCAGTCCTATTTCAGAGAATCTATTTGGAAAAAAGATTGCGAACCTAAAATATTTACTACTCATCCGGAGCATTACGGAGAGGAATTCAGCGGAACCGGATGGCATTGGTATGATGTAAAGGACAGTTGGACATTTGATGATAAATATATCGGAAAGCCGGTAAAAGCAGAGGTATATACCGATGCCGATGAAATCAAATTTATTTTAAACGGCAAAGATATTGGCGTAGCGAAGCCACATGAGGGAATTGCATCAATGGATGTTCCGTATGAAAAGGGTGAGTTGACGGCAGTATCCTATAAAAACGGAAAGGAAATAAAAAGATCGTCACTGCATACCGTAGGTGCGCCGGAAAGAGTGAAAATAGCAGCGGAAAAAACACAGATAGATGCTGATAATAGAGATCTTTGTTACATTGATTTGTATGTAACGGATAAAAACGGAGATCGCGTTCCTTATGCCGAGGATGAACTGAACTGCATTTGTGATGGCGGAGAGCTTCTTTGCGTGTTTAGCGGAAATCCGGCCAATGAGGACTGCTATACATCAGAAAAATGCCATGCGTTTGAGGGAAGAGCCATAGCAGTTATACGCGCAAAAGAAGCCGGTAATATAACATTAACTGTTGGAGGTAAAGGATTGAAAAGCGATACGGTTTCCGTTTGCGCAAAACCGGTTGTATAGTTGATTTTAAACATTTTGTTTTTATAAAATATTTATGTTTGGCAGAATTAACCCCGACAAATTTATAAAGCCTGCTGAAATAAATATTTTGGAAGCAAAATATTTATTAAGGGTGCAAGGTTTTTTTTGCAAAAACGCACAAAACCCTTGCACCCAAACAATTCTGAAACGCTTGTAAGCCGCTATGCGGCTGCGTTTCATAATTGTTCAGCAGTCATTATTATAAAAGGATATGCTCTCATTTTTTTATCTGTATTACATTTTTGTAAAAATCGAGTTGTTTGTAAATCAGTTCTCTTTATCTGTTTTTGGTTCTTCCTCAAGAGTTTTGTAAATTTTTTCGGGTATAGGTACCTGTTCGAGCATTAGCTCCTTTCTTGCTTTTGCATTATACTGTGCATAGTATTTGTG
>JAXEIW010000075.1:0-26887 GCA_034101885.1 Clostridia bacterium
TGCTACCAAAATATTTATTTCAGCAGACTTTATCAATGCGAACTGTGTAAAATCTTTGATTTTACACGAAAAATTTTGACAATAGTCATAATTTTTCTAAATGCGATTGAAAATCGCATTTATTCAGTGAGCATTAAAATAACATTCTCCTGCTCAAATCAAATGCCTAAGTTTTATGATTTCTTTCGCCTTATACAAAAACAGCCCTGCACATTTACCGTGCAGGGCCAAATTCTCCTTGACACTAACCAAAAACAACGAAAATTTCATGATTTATTGCGATTCTATGACAATGATAAAATTATTATCATTGTCATAGACGGGATTATAGCTCAAAAGCCTGTAAAAGTCAATATCAAGCTTCACATTTTCCGGTGTTTGTGTTAACTTTACTATAATCTACAGATATTGTATCGCCATTTCCGTATGTAACATCAAAAACGCCGGGTGATTTCTCCCGATGCTTTTCCATAAATTCCGTTTGCAAATGTCTGTTAGCTTTAAATTCGTCATATGCTTCCTTAATTTTTGATACACTGTATTTCAGCTGCTCATCAGTATCACACACAAGGTCTTCCCGTCCGAGCCAATCGTCATTGATGCTTCCATCCAGAAAATGAGAATAGCAATAAAAACTTGGTCTACCGCCATATTCCATAAACTTTTTGCGGCTTTTCTCGCCTTTTACGGTGTAATTAACCGTTGATGTGGACGGATTTGACAGTATGATTCCGTGATAAACCAGTTGCCACAGCGGTATTTCTTCATCAAACAGTTCACCGATTTTTCCCTCAAACGTTACATAAAGTGCATAATCAAGATACGGTGCGGCAAAATCAAATGCACCCTCCGATGCAAATCCACCGAATAAATCATGTGATAACTCACCGATTTTTGCATATAAATCTTCCGTATCCTTTTCGGTTGCGGGGTGATTTTTATCATAGCACCGTCTAAGCGGCGCAACGCTCAATACATCAATATAATGCAAACCCGAAAAACCCATTTCTGCCACTTTGGGAAGCTCGGTTTTTGCAATTTCATATGCCTTTACGGGACATAAATCATACATCGTCCCACCGCTCCATGCCAAGGCGTTTACCGCAAAACTTCCGTCTGCCTTCTTTACAACCATTTCCTCTTTTGGAAATCTTTCAGATATATTGTACCAGTCCGTACTGTTGGTATGACATACAATCTGATAGCCGTTATCTTTTGCGTACTTTATCAGCTCTTTCAGCTTTTTTTCTCCGCCAAGCTTTTCTTCAACAGGAAAAATTTGTGGCCAACGCCCGTCGTGTCCGCTCTTATTCCAGCCGACAAGACATATCTGCGCCTTATCTACACCTTGACTTTTCAGTTCGTCAATTATATCCTTTACTCTGTCAAAGGTACACGCAACATGCATATCAGGCTCATTTTCAATTGTCTGTTCAAGTACTTTGGGCGGTGCCGGTTTCCAACCCATTCTTATTCGTATCTCTACCGATTCCGTAGCGTAAGCAAGTGTCGGATTGTTTTTTATGCGTTCCTTCAATGGCAGGCACGCACCGTGGTCAAGCTGATATTTTCTGTATTCCTTTGCCATATCGTTATAGTCTGCATTATCATTAAGCTGATGAACTTCAAAAGATATGTCCTCGTACGGCACATTTTTATCAAGTACAAATCTCAGCGCGACAAAATATTTATTATCTTTAACGCCTGCGCGTATATAAAAACAACTTTTCATTCCAACAGCTATAATCAATGCGGTATAGCCTGGTTTTTTTATGCCCATAACAGGCATAAGATTTTGTTTCAATAAAACCTCTTCATCTTTTTTATCGGTAAAGCGGCACAAATAACTCCCTGCCTTATTGACATCGGCAATCACAAAATACCCGTCATCACCGGAAGCTGCCGAAAAAATATCATCGGAAAACTCAATATAATCTAACCCTTGTGCGACTTTTTCCTTTTTTAGTGTTATTCTTGTAATGTTACCTGTTTTTTCTGTTTCAGGCTCATACATCTTTCCTTTATTATCTGAAATCATCTATCGAAAACCTCCATACTTCGCGCTTTCTGAAAGGCGTTTTAAACTTCTTTTTCAGCACACCTTTTTCTTCCAAATGAACATAACATTCCATATCGCATGCACGTCCGCAAATCGAACACTGATATGCATGCTGTGCAGGCGGATAAAAATATATTTTATCAAGGATTTTTCGTGCCGTCTCCGATGTGACCTTTGCTTCGCCGGCGATTATTTCAAGACGATTGTCAATTCCGTCAAATGCCTCCGGCGGCATAAAAGGATTTTTTGTTCCGTTGGCACCGTTATAATACACCGCACACTGCCACGGGTCAACATTTCCGTTTTCATCAATAGCGCCTCCCGGGCATGCCTTTATGCACTTTCCGCATTTATCGCAAAGATGCGGTTTTACTTCCTCTGTCGGCTCTATTTCCGCATCGGTTAAGATAAAGCAATACCGAACCATAGGCCCGAACTCATCGGTTAAAAGTGCATTGTCGAGCCCTTTTTCACCCAAACCGCATTTCAGCGCCGTGTCCATAAAGTCAATCTGAATTTCGGGCGTTCTGCCCCTATATATCGCATCATACGCAACCTCAGGATTTGTGCTGTTGTCCTCTGCCATAATCTGCTGATGACGTCTTTGCGGCAGTGCAAGATAACCGTTTTCTTCAAGCATCATTGCAATTTTAAGCTGTGCCATCGGCATAATGGTTTCTTCCATATTTTCCACTGCCATTGTCGTGTACTGATAATATGTGCTGCCTTCCTCAATACCTCTGTAAATTCCGCGCAATATGCGAAAAGCCAGTCCTATTACCGTTTTCGTTTCCGGCATTATTTTAAAAATCGGATTATCTGCCGAAAATCTGTCCGACGGTGCAAAGCCGATAATATCCGCACCGTTTTCTTTTGCAAGCTTTATTATCTCGTCTTTCACCTTAAAACTCCCCTTTCAAATGCCTGTAACAGGCAATATCGCATTTTCTGCCACACAAGCATGGGGCATATCCCCATTGCGTATTCGGAAGAAAGTTCATTTCTTTAAATATTTCTCTTGCAGATTCGGCATCAAAATGCTTTTCTCCGTTAAGAATCTTATCCCGTTCGGGATTATCCTTTAAAAACTCATCGGTAATAAATGGATTGGATTTATGTGCACCCTTGTAATATACTGCGCACTGCCACGTATCAAGTCCGTTTTCGCTCACGGCATTTCCCGGGCATGCCTTTATACATTCACCGCATTTATCACATATGTGCGTATCAAGCGGTTCGTCACATTCAAGCGGTGCGTCTGTTATAATAAAACAATAACGCATAAACGGGCCGTACTCCCTGTTTATAATCTTTCCGTTAAGACCTACGTCACCGAGTCCGCACACTTTTGCGGCTTTTCCAAAATCGATAATAACGTCGGGAACGGGCTTATCCGACGCAACAGCTTCGGCATGAATAAGCTCATATGTATCCAAAACCTCCGGATTTGTTGTCTTATCCCCCTTTATGCGCAGATTTGGTATTGCTTTCTGAAGACAGGCGTCATAACCTTCATTCTCAATCATGCCGCCTATCTTCAAAAGAAATATTTCCGCCATTTCCTCATCTTCGTATTTAACACCTATTGTTGTATATGTGTAATATTGATTTCCTCTGTCCATCGCTTTGTAAAGCGCTTTCGGTACCAAAAATCCGAAACCGATAATGCATTTGGCGTTCGGCAAAATCATTTTGGGATCTCGCTGCGGATTTTCTTCATCATAAATTTTGCCTATACGGCATACCGTTGCACCGAGTTCTCTTGCCTTTTCCTTAATCAATTCACTGCTTAACACTTTTCCCATCCTTTCTTCTTATACATGCACAAATAATAAATGATGCGATAACAGATAATTTCGTAAGACATTTGTTAATAACCGTCGGAACGGAATTATAATGCAGTCCGTAAATCATCATACCGAGTGAAGCCTATGACGCAAAATTTTTGTTATCATCATGTTTTGCTGCAAAACCTATTATTTGTCTTATATTTTACATTTTAAATATATTTTTTTTCTGTATTTTCCTTGCTTGTGTCGGCATTTTCCACAACCATGACCGTTGCTCTCTCACTGACCGTTATGTGATGCCACATACCCTTCGGGATATTATAAAGCGTACATTTTTCCATTACGCAGCTCTCCGTTTCGGTATACAGCACAGCCTCACCGTCAAGCAGTACGAATGCCTCATCCGTTTCAAGATGTCTTTCAAGCTGATTAAATGACGAAAAACGTTCGCCAAACCTCAAAAAACCAATTTTCCAGCCGTCCGACTGAATCATTACCTTAAAATCTTCGCCCGAAAAAGTGAATTTTTCTATCATCGGTCAAGCCTCCATGCTTTTTTGGTGCGAAGCGGCTTTTTAAAATGATTTTCCATGCAGCCGCCCTTCTTTTCCAGCACCGAAACGCAAGCTCTTATACATCCGCCGCATTTTGCCATATTATACCCGACCCAGCTCGGGAAATATTTTTGCAATGCGGTATAAACCTTCATAATTTCATGTTCATTCGCAATATCGGTTACACCCTCCATTAAGTCAAGCGCTCCGTTCTCGTTTTTATCCCATACCTCTTTCGGAACAAACGGGTTATAGTATCTTCCGGCATGAGTATAAAAAGCATAACAGCGCCACATATCAATATCGCCCCATTCAAGAATTTTTCCGTCAAGGTTTACCGTCACCGTTTTTCCGGAATTAATCGATGGAATGCATCCGCCAGGACATTCCCTCACACAGGCACCGCACCGTCTGCAAAGCGGCTTTCCCGAATACATTTCGTCATATTCAAGCTCCGCATCGGTGAAAATGAATGCAACTCTCTGCAACGGTCCGAACTCCGGTGTTAAAAGCATTTTACTCCAGCCGATTTCACCCAAGCCGCATGCAACCGCTGCAATTCTGAACTGAAACTGCAAATCCGGAGCAACCGTGCCCTTGCGTGCAGGTCTTGTAAACTGTACGTTCCTGTGATGTGCCGTAGAGGTTTTCGCATTTTCATTTACCTCAATCTGTTCCTCAGGTGAAAGAGTGTTCCCGGGGGAACCGTCCATATCGGATACAACGCCTCTTGCGCCCGTATTTCTGTAAACAAACGCCTCATATCCTTCATCTTCAATTACTTTCCCGACATGATACAAAACTGCCGGTGCAAATATTTCGTTAATTCCGCCGTATGCCATAGACGGGTACTGGTAAAATTGCGTTCCCTCCTCTATACCTCGCTGAACTCCGCGCGGTATGCGGAAAACAAAACCAATACAACTTTTTGCCTCCGGGAACAAAAACTGCGGATTCATTTCGTCCGGTGCACCGTCAAATCTCGACATCGGCGCAATACCGCACGCGTCCGCACCTGCTGCCAGTGCAGCCTCTTTTATCATTTTACTTGTCAGCATTTTAACATCACCTTTCTTTTTTTACGGGCATCTTGCAATACCCTGTGCCCAAAGCCACGCACCGAATGTCGGCTTTTAATTAAACATGGAAGCCTTTTTATTGCCGAGTCGGTCATCACTGCCGTCACATAGCGTGCAGTCGGGAAATTCAAAATTGCGTACCTTATTTCTAAAATTTATGTAGCTTTCACCGTTCCGTTTTACAAAATATACATTTTCCTTGATAAAAGGGAAAAAGTTATGCACCTCTTGCGCCTTAGTCTGCAACCTGCGCATTTTTTCTGCCGGATAATTAAAATCATATGCGGAATGTTCTATATCAATCGGGTATGACGGAATACAATAGCTCAAATTTATTTCATCGACAGAAAATCTGTCGGCAAAACCATTTATTTTTTTACTTCCGCTATGTTTTCCTCAATCATAACAAATGTAAATCCGAGTTTGCATGCTCTCCGCGTTTCGGAAAAATACAAAATGTTTTCGCACAATCTGTCAAAGATTTCACCGTGTTGAATTTTTTTCATAATTTTTTCTGTCAAAACCGTCTATCGATATCCATAACTCATCTAAACCCACATCAATAAGATTATCGGACATAATTCTTACAATTCAGGTTGCAGCCTGAAGTTGCCTCAATATACAGTTTCTTCATCTGCATAATTCAAACCCGATAAATCGATCAGCGCATTTTCAAAGTTTTCCCGGCAGTTTCCGCAAGAGAAACAATTTTTATCACAGAACAAATAGCAGTTATTAAGTCTTGTGTTGTCAATAACATACGGATAAATCCGACCGGCATGATTGGGTTCCAAAAGTTCCAATATGTTTCCGCGGCATTTTCCGCACATATAGCTTCTCAAAATAAGCAGCGGTCTGTCAGATACTCTTGTTGCAAGCTTCATCGACTTAAAATACGGCTCATATAGATGTACATCTTCCGGTCTTATGAAATTCGTATCACGCACAAACGAAATTCGTTTTTCCGGATTTTTCAGATATTCGTGGCATATTCCGTGAAATTCACAGCAATTATCCATTTTTGCAATTTCACTCTCATGCGCAACGAGATTATCGTGAAAATTATGTGCCGAGCAATCGTTAAGACAACCGCTGTTTGCAAGTATATGAAGCGTCTTGCCGTTAGTATCGCACCACAACTTAAGCTCTTTTATCTTCGCAAAATCCCGATTATATTCACGTTTCATATAGTAGCCGTCAAAATAATCGGCAACATAATCCATACCCTGTATACTGCCTATTTCCATGTTGACAGACGCACGGACTCCGATATTCGGGAAATTATTTTTTACAAATTTTGCGATAAGCGGCGAGGTTGTTGTAACAGAGGAAAGACCGAACGTTTCTTTTATGTAATCAATCGTATCGCCTATTTTATTAAAAAAATGCCTTGAAAGACTATCCTTTCCGTAACAGTTACCGTTGAACAGAAGATTAAAAGGAATTCCGTTATCACCGAGAATTTTAAGGTCGTTTATTTGTTTTTCCATTGCTTCCCACGGCGTAAACGTTTGCTGTGTCTGTAGATTTCGTCCATTCGGAAAATCTCCCCATGAAAAATACACTTCCTCTATGCGGTATTTGCATTTTATTATTTCATTAATAAACGCATTGTCCTCAAGCATCTGATACCCCACGGAATATTTCAATAAATATCACCTTACTTTTTTATTTTTTATCTTGATTTTATCATAAAAAACATATATAATAAATGTGTAAAACAAACAGAAAAATACAAAAAACAAACATGGAGGTTTTATTATGCTGTTATCATCAATAAATCCATTTATACGTTTTGCCCAAACCATAACAGTTGACGGGATGAATACTCAGACAATTTCATACGACTCACGTCTTTTTTACGTTTGTAACGGCTTTGGAATGCTGTCAATTTTAGGTAGGGAATATCAATTAAAGTCCGGTAATCTTCTGATATGGCGAAATGCAACACCGTATAAATTCATTATTAACAACAGCATCAAGCTCATAGCGGTCAATTTCGACTTTACTCAAAAAAATATACAAAAAAAAGATAGCATACGTCCTGTTCCGCAAAAAGATTTTAACCAAAACGAGCTTTTAGAACAGATATACTTTTCTGACTTTGAAGTTTTGAATAAACCTATTATTCTGTGCAATATGCAACTTATAAAATCAAAATTGGATGTATTAACAGATGAATTTTCAAAAAAGAAACTCGGATATGACGCATTTTGTTCGGCAGTTTTAAAAGAGATTATAATCGATGCCGCGCGTATAGCATCGATAAATATTCCTGAAAATTCATATAAAATCGAAAAAGTTGTTCAATATATAGAGGCTCATTTTGGCAATGATATTTCAAACTCGGATCTGGCGGCTGTCGCCGGTTATCACCCTTATCATCTTAACAGGCTGATGAAAAGCACTACCGGTATGACCCTCCACAGTTACATACTGAATACACGGCTTGAAAATTCAAAGAATTTTTTGCTTAATACCAATATGTCCATTGCGGAAATAGCAGAAAAATGCGGCTTTAAAAATTCGTACCATTTTTCTAATACGTTTAAAAGTAAAATAGGATTGACGCCAACGTTGTTTCGCAATACCAAGAAAGAAATACTTTAGTTTAATTAAATCAGCAAATATGCGCAAGTGTATGTTAAATACGGGGTATCTTGAAGATGTTCTGCGATATTTTTGCGAATAATACACTTTATTGCATTTTTATTACAAGTGTTACTTCGCCGTGCCTAAAACAGAAAATTTATTGACAAATCGAAAATAATATAGTATAATTCAAGTGTATAAATTAATTAACATATTATTTATATGCCGTATCTGTTATTACTATATATACGGATTCTAAAAAATAATGTAACAAGGAGGATTTATCAATGAACAAGTATGCAGGAACACAAACAGAAAAAAATTTGGAGGCGGCTTTTGCAGGAGAGTCGCAGGCACGTAACAAATATACATATTTTGCTTCGGTTGCAAAAAAAGAAGGCTATGAACAAATTTCATCATTATTCCAAAAAACTGCCGATAATGAAAAAGAACACGCAAAAATGTGGTTTAAGGAGCTAAACGGTATTGGAGACACCTCCGAAAATCTTAAAGCTGCCGCGGATGGTGAAAATTACGAATGGACAGATATGTACGAAGGCTTTGCAAAAACAGCCGAGGAAGAAGGCTTCACCGATCTTGCAAGGAAATTTCGTTTGGTAGCTGCCATCGAAAAACACCACGAAGAACGCTACAGAGCTTTGCTTAAAAATATTGAAACGGCACAGGTATTTGAAAGAAGCGAAGTTAAAATCTGGGAATGCAGAAACTGCGGACATATTATTGTGGGAACAAAAGCACCGGAGGTATGCCCG
Source organism: Clostridia bacterium (assembly GCA_034101885.1). Lineage (GTDB taxonomy): Bacteria > Bacillota > Clostridia > UBA1381 > UBA1381 > RGIG1988. Next base: position 8,848 of record JAXEIW010000075.1, read on the forward strand.
ACCTGTAACCATCCTAAGAGCTATTTTGAAATCAGTGCAGAGAATTATTAATAGAATTAAGGAAATCTGTTGGAGAATAAACGATTTGTTCTCCAACAATTTATTTTCTGAACGAAGTTTATCAGATAATTCGAAAACTTAGTTTCAGAAAAGTATACCGACAAATATTTTTATTTGAACAAATACGTTCATTGATTAAACAAGATTAAACTATCCCATGTATTATACACTGCGAAAGGAGTAAAATGTTTTGACTATGGATAACTATTTTATAAAAACCGGTAATTGTTATTGTGCGAAATACGAAGTGACAAATAATTTATGGAACAATATTGTAAACAAAGCGAAAGCTCTCGGATATGACTTAAAAAAAAGAAAAGGTTCCGGTAAAAGACCTGTAGTGCTTGTTAATTTTTATGACTGTATAAAATTTTGCAATGCGCTAAATGAAATATTGGGAATAAAACCTGTTTATTTCAACAACGGTGAAGCAATACGAAAAGGAGAATTTGATAATTTTTCAAGAATGGGCAGCGGAATACGCCTTCCCGAATCAAGGGAATGGATCTATGCCTGTTCGGCCGGTGCAAAGACAAAATATTTCTGGGGTGATGAGCTTGGCACCTGCGATAAAAACGAATATGCATGGTTCTACCAGGTAGATTCAAGTCTTGTACCCCATGAAGTAGGTCTGAAAAAACCTAACAGCTTCGGTCTATACGATATGACGGGGAATGTATGTGAGTGGTGTTCGGACAGATACTCCGACACACCTTTCAGAATGTTAAAAGGCGGTTCCTGTGCTTTGGATTCAGTCTTGGAAACAGAATTTGATATGTATGTCCCTGACAATTTCACCTGCATTGAAACAGGTTTGCGCCTGTTTAGTGATACCTGTATCGATATACCAGCCGAATATTTCGAAACCTGCGAATCAAATGAAGATTATGTAAACAGAGTTTACAATATTTTTGAACTGCTCAATCTGGAACATCCCGATATGTATGAGGTCAAAAATCTGTATAATTCAGGCAATGAAGCCGCTGCAAAACGTGAATATATAAGGTACTTGTCAAACCGTATCAAAAATGAGGATGTTGAAAGGGCATGGCATTTTATCTTGCAAACAGATATGAAACAGGTTGATTTATTAATGCAGCCGTATAATAAATCAACGGAAAAATGGTTTTACTCAAAGCATAAAATATCGGGAGGAGGACTCAGAGGTCTTGTTGAAAGTTATATTCAAACAGGTGATTTCAGATATGTTGACGAATGGTTTGACAGAATTGACGATTACATGGATAACTATAAAAATGCCTTTGATAACCTTGATGATGAAAGGCTGAAGGCAGGTGTTTCAAATCCAACAATTTGGCTTATGACCTGCGGATTTTTCGGTATGGCGGTAACAAATCAAATGATTAAGCTTTTTGCAAATGTTGATTTTGATCGTTTCACCGACAAAATGATTGATGTTTTTGTCAAATGCTGTGTAACCGAAATGACTACCACCGCCAATCTCTACATTAAAGATTCAAGAAGCACTATTCCGAATCAATTTGTAGATGTTGCAGCAAGGCTGTTAATGTTCGGCTACAGATATAATACCTTTAAAATCTCCGACGCTATATACAAACTTGCATTTCAGCGATATAAAAAATCAATTTTTGATTCAAATTATCTGTCTGACGGCGGAGATATGGAGCAATCCTACAATTATAATTTTGCAATGCTTAATACCTATCTTGAGGTTGAAAATGCGTTGGACAAAAATGGCAAAGATATAGTTGAAATAGAACAGGCAATGATAAACAGAGTCAGATTTTTCAGAGGTATACAACAGCCATACGGCGGTTATCCTGCAAGCGGGACAACATCGGCTCATTACCCTCCGGCTTTGTACAACGATTATGATAAATTTAACGAATATAAAAATAATTTTATTAAAGTACAGCTTGGACGCTATAAAAAATTTGACCTTAAAAAACCCGGATTTACGTCTGTTGCATTTCCATATTCGGGAATATATGTTTTGAGAAATTCCTATGATGTTGACGGTGTCTATATGTGGCTTATGGGTGCAAGAAGAGGAAAAGGTCATGCAGGCGAAAATATAAATTCTGTTGCAATATCCGCTTACGGTATGCCGATGATAGTTAACGCAGGTGCAAGTTGGTACGGTATTCCGCGCATGGTCCCGGAAGATCAGCTTGATATAATGGATCAGATAGAGCAGTATAAACATTCTTCCTTTGGAGAAAGCACCGGGATTATCGATAATATGTCCCAAGGAAGGCTTCGTGACGGTGAAAATATTGTAATAAAAAAATATGATACTCCCATAAAAAAAGGCTTCTACACCGATGACTTTATAGATTATGCCCAAACGGAGTATGACGGAATATATTATAACAGCGAAAAAACAATTAACGGTATTCATAAAAGAGAAGTTATTTTTGCAAGAAAACAGGGTATTTTTGTTATTAAAGATACTTTTGTATGTGAGGGAGAGCATGACTTCAAATTGATATTTCATATTATGCCGGAAGGAGCGGAAACTCGAGAGCCCACTCCGGAGGAAGATATATATCTTACGGCAGGTTATAATTATGATGAAATTCGCTGTGCTGACAACAAGATTTATACTATTAAGAAAAATGCACCCAACTTTGAAATTTATTCATTAAACAACAAGGTAAACATAACGCTCCACTGCGGTGAACTTAACCCATGCTGCGGATGGTTCGGCGGTGCGATAAGCAGCAGAAGACATGAAAACACAGTTGCGCACATTGATTGGCACGGAAAGGACAAATCGGTAAATTATACCGTGTTTGCTCCTTCCGGAGGAATTGAGCCTGTGGTCGATTCAATTGCAAATACTGATGACGGACTTACCGTCAAAACAAAAAACGGAGATATACTCACTGTGGATGATAATAAGGCGGTTATCAACAACCATGCCCTTGTTTTCTCCGATATAAAAATTCCCGGCGGTTTTTCATGGAAGGAAGAAAAAGACGTATATATACCCGATTATCACGAGTAAATATATAATAAGTACAAAAAGCAAATTCTCAGCTCATTTGGGAATTTGCTTTTTTAACATTAATCAACAATTTGTTATCTCATCAAATCAACAGCTGTATCTATAACCGATCCTATACTTTTAAAAACACCGGCTGTTTTTCTTTTTATTCTGTTTTTTTGTCTGTCGCTTATGGGATCAATCATAATTGCCGCCGCTGCGCCTACCACAAGTCCTGCGGCAATTCCCTTTGCAAATTCTCCCTTATTCATGCCTTACATCTCCTTAATAAATAATACTTCCCTATTTTCAAAAACAAGCATTGCACTGCTGTTATATAACTCTGAATGCAAATTTAAAATTATCATTTGCATGATTATTGTTCCCGATATAAAAATATTTAATCTTATTTTATAAATTTTTTTAAAATATGCTTGACTATAACTGTATTTGGGTATAAAATCTATATATGAGATTATTTTCAAAACATAAAATAAACGGAGGTTCTGACAATGGCAAAAATAAAAGCATTCCGCGGATACAGATACAATCCGGAAAAAATTGATAATACCAATTTGGGTGTTGTAATGGCTCCGCCGTATGATACAGTTTCAAGCTCCGAGCAAAACAATTATTATTCATCCGACGAGCATAATATCATCAGAATTTCAAAAGGCATCAAAAATGACGATGATACCGAAGAAAACAACTGTTATACACGAGCTGCGGACTGCCTGAATAAATGGACAGCTGAGGGAGTATTAAAGCAGGAGCCCGAATCGGCAATTTATCTTTACGAGCAGCGAGTAAAATATAATGAAACAACATTTGTAAATCATGGGATAGTTGCGCTTTTGGAACTGTCCGAGCTTAGCGACAGTGAAGTTGTAACCTGTGAGCTGCCCTCTATATCAACAACACAAGACAGATACCGTCTTTTATCCTCCATAAAAGCTAATGTGGACATGATAAACTGTATGTACATAGATCCGGAAAAGACTCTTTCTTCTTTAATTCTGAATCTTTCCGCCACTCCTCCGGATGTTGAATTTACCACGGAGGAACACGTCATAGAATCAATTGGCACACACAAATTATGGGTAATAAAAGATGAGGAAACAATTAACTTTGTAAAATCGGCTTTGAAAAACAAAACATTTTTTATAACCGACGGACACAACAGATATATTACCGCACTTGAATATAAAAATCAATGTATAGAGCATGATCCAAACTATACGGAAAATTCCGACTGCAATTATATAATGGCGCTTTGCACAAACGCTTTCGGTAACAGAATGTTGCAGCTGCCCGTTCACCGAATGATTTCCAACAACAAAAAATTTAACGAGGACTTTTTCGTTGCCTGTGCTCAGGATCATTTTAAGGTTGAAAAAATTATTGTGGACACCGCAAACGACAATATTACCGAAACTATGAAAAAGCAGATTGCAACTGTAAGAAAGGAAACAATATTTGCGGTTTACTGCGGAGGTAATTATTTTTATCGCCTTACTCTTACCGATAAGGATTTTATAAAAACAATACTTCCCGGAAAATCATCGTCATACAGAAGTCTTGATGTGGTTGTACTGAATAAGCTTATTATAGAGGATATTCTAAATATTCCCGAAGATAAATATGATGATTACATTTCCTACACAAAACGTACCACAAAAGGCGTTAATGCAGTAAAAAACAAGGAGGTTTCCTGTCTTTTCGTATTAAATCCGGTAAAGGCGGAACAAATACGCGAGGTTGCATTATCAGGTGATATTATGCCGGACAGAGCTATTTACATTTTCCCAAAGCCTGCTACCGGAGTGGTAGTGTATAAATTTGATAAATAATGCTCACTGAATAAATGCGATTTTCAATCGCATTTAGAAAAATTATGACTATTGTCAAAATTTTTTGTGTAAAATCAAAGATTTTACACAGTTCGCATTGATAAAATCTGCTGAAATAAATATTTTGGTAGCAAAATATTTATTCATGGTGCAAGGATTTTTTGCAAAAATGCACAAAATCCTTGCACCAAAACAATTCTGAAACGCTTGTAAGCCGCTGTGCGGCTGCGTTTCATAATTGTTCAGCAGCCATTATATAATATATAAAATTACACCCTATATTATAATAGATGAAAAGGGCAATGTAAATAGATTTTTTTTATTTTTTACAAAAAAGACAAAAAAATTTAAAATTTGAAAAGATCAGTATACAACTTTATTATACGCATGGTACAGAGTCTTACTCATAACTTAAAATAGTCTGTTTCTCCGTTTTTATTTACTTCCATGTTTTACATATATTTTACACTTTTACGGTATCGGAATTTACATTGATTTATGTATAATAATCGTGTAATCAAATAACATTACAAGAATTTTTATTCCTTGGTTATAGGAAGGAAGAAAGAGAGGAATTATTTATGCAAAAGAAAATTTTCAGTTTAATTGCAGCACTCACACTTATTTTAAGCAGCCTTGGTCCTATGAAGGTTTTTGCGGCAACAGAGCAGCAGCTTGCTGTTTTTTCATACACCGCACCGACAGGGACATTGGCAGAAGATAATTTAACAAACGGAGATAAGGACAGCGGATATACTGCCACCTCCGGAGTTTTTAAATCATCTGCAAAACTGTTTGCATCTGTTGACGGCAAGAATCCGAGAAAGCTTGAATGGTCAAAACCGGAATATAGCTACGGAGGCTCGTCGGGCGTTATGGTTCCCGTTATGGCTGCCGGCAAAAAAAATCCGTGGGGTTCAAAACCGTATTTTGAAATTCAATGCTCAACTGCCGGATATGAAAACATAAAATTCAGTGCGAAAATCAACGGAACAAACAGCGGTCCCGCAAACTACAAGCTTCAATACAGCACCGACAGAACAAATTACAGTGATGTTGTTACCGCACCTGAAATCACTTCCAATAAAAAATTGACAAGCAATCTGTTTGATAATACTGCTCTGCCACAAAATGCATCGGATAAGCAGAGTGTATATTTAAGAATTATAGCAACAAATACCACAACCATCGGCAACACCGATTTCAGCGGCGATACCGGAGGAGAAGCGGCAATTAATGACGTAATTATTTCGGGAACATCAAAAGCTGCCGAAATACCTACTCTTGCCGCACCGTCTGCAAATATTGAAAGCGGTGAAATTTACGGAAATACGACAATTACACTTTCATGCAGCACATCATCGGCCGCACAGATTAAATATACCGTTAACGGCGGAACCGAAACCGAATATACAGGCGAATTTATGCCTTTTGAAAATGTAAGCGGCACTACGGCGGTAATACGCACATGGGCATCACAGGACGGCTATAAAACAAGCAGTACCGCAGTTTATACATATACCTGTACCAAAGATGAAATTACCTCCTTTGATTTTTCAAACGCAGGTAACATTGACTATGTAAACGGAGAAATAAAAGCCACTTCCGGAATATATCCGATTGGCCGCATTACGGCATCTCTTGATGGTGTAAATAAATATTCGCCGTTGTATTCAAATGAAGAAAATGCAATTGCAATTTCACCGGATGATACATATACCTGGCATAAGGGCGGATATTGGCAAATTGAGTTTTCTACCGCAGGATACAATAAAATATATATGTCAACAGACGCTTTTTCCACAAACAAAGGTCCCGCCTCCATGACGCTTCAGTACAGTACAGACGGAGTTGCCTATACTGAGCTTTATAAAAACAAAGTGCTTCCGGTCAGCGACACGGGAACATATTATTCCGATTATCAATTGCCGGCTGACGCTGCAAACAGGCAGAAAATATACATAAGACTTGTAACGGAAGAGAATAAAAGAGCCGATACTACTGATACATATGCGTTGTTTGATAATGAATCAAAAGGAAATACATATATAAATAAGGTTATTTTCTCCGGCACACGGACAGATACTCTTAAAATGCCTTACACAACAAAGGCAACAACATACTTTGGTCAGAACGGGACAATTTCTTATACCTCACCGGATAATGCCGAGATAAAATACAGTATATACACTAAAAACGGAACGGCAGTAATCGAAAATGAGTTATATGACAGTACAGCCCAAATATCCCTTGCCTCTCTTCCGATTTTTGACGCTCAGCTTTGCAATGAGTTCAGAATTGATGCATGGGCTGAAAGCGGAACACAAAAAAGTCTGATTAATTCACAGCTTTATACCTTCAAGGGTGTTACTGTCGCCGCATTTGAATATGATACAAACAACGGAACGACTGTCAGCGGAACCGATGTACAGGCTACATTTGGAAATGCGACGCTCAGTATGTATCCAAACGGAGCAGACAAAACAACCCTTAGTTATAACAGCAAGACAAAAGCTCTGCGCGCAGAAGCTGATATTATTATTAATAATAATCCGTGGAATTTCGATACAACAAGAAAGAATCCCGACAAAGACGGTTATTGGCTTATTACATTATCAACAAAGGGATATAAAGACATAAAATTCTCGGCTGACCAGCTGTCAACGGAAAAAGGTCCAAGGGATTACTCAATAAGCTACAGTACAGACGGAAAAACATATAAGCCGCTTGCAGACAGCAGCGTACGAATGACCGAAAGCTTAAATTCAACATATACAAATGTTTCATTGCCTGCCGAGGCAGATAATAAGGACAAAATATTTATCAAAATAAAAATTGACGGTGGAGAAACCCTATCGGGAGCAGAACTTACAAGCGACAAAGACGATCCCGATACATCCGTAGATGAAAATGTATACGGAAAGGGTAATACGGATATAAACAACATCGAAATATGCGGAACAAAAATTGAAAACAAAATCAGTATTGAAGGCAATCCCGAATATATTGAAAAAGGAAAAACATACTATATAAATTTCATTACATCAATTCCCAATCCGGCAATTATTGCAGCAGGATATAACAATAACGGTGAAATGGTATTCTGCAATACGAACACAAACATCGTCAATATTCCGTCAGACAGTACGGCAGCTTATATAAAGGTTATGCTGTGGGAAAACGTTAATACACTTGTTCCTCTTACGCCTGCCATAAAAAAATCAGTTCAATAAAACCATCCGACAATAGGGCAATTGCCCTATTGTCGAAATTTAAGGAGAGATAATATTGGTTACGAAAAAAAGAACAGTCTGTTTTATGTTGATTGTTTTCAATATTTTTGCATCTTTTAACATATATGCGGCAGATGAAAATACTTTAAATGCAAATACGCACGTTATAATTAATCAGATTTACGGAGGGGGCGAAAAATTTGACGCAGATGATATTGAAACCCCCGTATCACACGCATTCATTGAATTATATAATACTACAGATGAAACAGTGACGCTTGATAATTGGTCATTGCAGTATACTTCCGTAGGAAATAACTGGAAAGTGCTTACGCTTAACGGCAAAATAAACCCGCACTCCTCTTATTTGGTTCGGTGCAGATCATATAATCCCAATGCAAGACTTCAAATAAAAAATTACGATGCGTCATGGAATATAGGAATAAACAATAAAGGCTGCAAGGTCTTATTGAAAAGCAATACCTCAAAGGCAAAATACTCCAATCCGTATCATAACGAAGAAAACGGCTACATCGACATGGTCGGAGTTGCGGGAAATGAATATTATTATTTGATAGACGGATGCGAAACGGATTATTCGCAAATACAGTCTAAGCAAAAAGCCATAAGAAGAATCAAATTTGCGGATACCGATAATAACGCAAAGGATTTTGCCGCAATAGATTACAGAACAGCAGATATTGATGAGGTTGGACCTCGTTATTCCGGTGACGGCGAATGGTCTTACAGCGAGTTTACAAGAAGCAAGGATATTAATTTTGCGCTGCTTAATACCGATGAAGTCAAAAATGAGTTTTCTTTTTTGCATATATCTGACACACAAGCCTCAACAGGCAGTCAATTTGCCGAGTGGGGACGTCTTGCATCGCTTTTGGAAAGCGAAAATTATGATTTTACTATTCACACAGGCGATATTACAGACAATGCCGACAATACATACGAAATGGATTTATTTTATGAAAACAGCGGAAACATTATGAAAAAACCGTTTATACCTGTTGTAGGCAATCATGATCAAAAAAGTAATACTTCCGCCCGACTTTTTAATGAATACTTCGCAGATGTTCCGGGTAGTGAAGCACCCTCCCCTATTCCCAAGGGAACGACAGCCTCTTTTGATTACGGCAATGCTCACTTTATCATTCTGAATTCGGAAAGCGATTTGGAAACTCAAAAGAAATGGCTTGATGATGAGCTTTCAAAAACAGATAAAAAATGGAAAATAGTTGCAATGCATCGTTCTCCGTACGGTGCTGTCGGCATAAATGATACTGTAATTTTCACACCTATATTTGATAAACATAACGTGGATTTGGTTATACACGGACACGATCATCTATATTTGAGAAGTGTGCCGCTGTATAACGGTAAAAAATTCGACGGAGGAACAATATATCTTGAGAGCGGTTCAAGCGGTTCAAAGCAGGAAAACGGAATCATAAAGCAAACCTACGATGAAGTTTGTATTTCACCCAAATCACCTACATACAGCAAAATTACGGTATCGGATGACGCAATCAGCGTAAAAGCCGAATGTATCGACGATACGGGCAGACTTAAATGTATCGATAAATTTGAAATAAAAAAATATACGGGTACATATGACGCAGTCGAAGAATCCAACTACGATATACCTGCAAGAATTTTTTCCGATGTAAGATCTGACAGAGAATATTCAGACGCTTTAACTTTACTTTCAAGTCTTGATATTATTGAAAAAACTCCTTTGTTTAATCCTAATAAAGAAATAAATTCTTCTGAATTTATTTTATGGCTTAATAAAGCAAGCGGAATATATGAAGATTCAAACGAATATGAGAATATTACTCTTGAAAATGCTATAAAACTTGTCCTTGACAGACTTGGTTATACTCAATATATTGAATTGTCAAATTCGGATTATGCCTATGTTGCAAAGGATATAGGTCTGTATAAAAAGCTTGACACAGACAAACCCGTGTTTACAAAATCCGACGCCGCGCAGCTGATAGCAAATGCGCTTGAGGCCTATATCATAGACATTGAAGATATAACGGACGAATATGTAAATTATCGGCAGGTATATACCACATGGCTTGATAAGGTACATAAGGTGTATAAAATACGCGGAATTATAAAAGACAGACCGTTTTATCGCAGCGGCTCCTCAAACACATCGGTTGAATTTGAAACCGAATACGGCGAAACACTTAATCTTCAATATTCCGAAAATATTTATCCCCTTTTGGGATATGAAACAGACGCATACATACAAGAACCCAATGACGGCGGTAAAATGCTTTGCGGGACAAAAACCAAAAACAATAATGTTTTGGAAATCAAAAAAAGTTGGTACGGCGATGTTGAAAGCGTTGATAAATATATTAATTTTTCATATACGACAGATGATGGGAATAAAAAAAGAATTAAAATAGCCAAAGACGCCGAATTTGTGTATAATGAAGCTCAAAGCGAAACAGTTAAACAAAAAGCTCTGAATATGGAGCATAATGCGTTTAAGCCTTCACATATCGGCAAGATAAAGCTTGTTGACTGCAATAATGATAACGTATATGATTTTGTTTTTATTGATAATTATAAGGATATGTTGGTTTCAAGCATTGATACAAGCAGCCGTAAAATAACAAATGCGCTTAAATATCAAGAAGGAGTGTCTGTAAAGAAAAGCAAATATAACGAAATACCATCAATTCATCTTGATAACACAGATACAAGTTACAGAGTGACTTTTTCCACTCCCGAGGAAGACAATGCCGCTTTTTCGAGTATAACGAAAAACAGCGTCATAAGCGTTGCATTGAGCAGTACCGATGATGAACCGCCCGAAAGCGCACGAATCAGACGAGTGTATGTTTCAAATCTAAGCGCCTGCGGAACGGTTACATCTATATTTGAATATGACGATGACGATTATTTTGTCATAGATGGGAAAACATACAGAGCGTCAAAATCCTACTATAATACATATAACGGCGGAGAAAGCGTAAATTTTCCGGACATCAATGTGGGTGATTGTTTATCATTATATCTTGATTTTGATGAAAGATTTGCATATTTGGAGAAAAAAATAAATGAACGGCAGTTTGGAATTTTGCTTAAGATAAGCTGTGATGAATTTGATGATTACTGTAATCTCAGGATTTTCAACTCACTCGGAGAAACCGTAAACTATAAGCTCAATTCAAAAAAATACAAAAAATTCAGCCTTGACGGCATAACCCTCCCCACACTTGCAGAGTACAAAACCAACGGCAATTATATATATGATATAGACTTTAATATGGATTTTAAAGAATACGGAAGCTTTGCGTGTTTAACAAACTGCAATCGTTTGGGAAATTACTTTTTCGGCGATAATACGGTTATGTTTCTGTATGACGGCAAAAAAAATGATGAAAACTCAACAAACCCCGATTACTATTATCAGGTGCCCTCCGACTATTTAAAAAACAATCATATATATGACGCTGATATATTTAAAGTAGAAAAAAATTATCAACCGCAAATAATTATTTTATACGACAATCAGGAAAGCTTATATAATGACGATAAAATAATGGCGGTATCGGAAATCAGTATGGTTCTAAACAAAGATGATGATATTGTATACAGCATTGCAGGATATTCCAACGGCAAAAAAATATCCGCAGAGCTTTCATCCGATTTAAAAAATATACCCAAAAGAGGCGACATAATCCAGTATGCGGTAAATGCGAAACAAAAAATAAAACTTATAACCGTACTTTCCGATTATAACACGGAGGATTTTGAGAAAAATACTTTTTTGGATGATACAAGCTATTCAAAATGCAATGTTGTTATTTCGGTTAATGACGGTATAATCACTGCAAACAAATCGGGCAAATATATTAATTATTATACCGATAACAACACAGTTGTTTATAATATTGATAATTCGGACAGAAAAAATATTACTATCGGTTCCGTTAATGATATAACAGACGAAGACAAAATATTTATTATTATGAAAGAGGGTATTGCCAATGAAATTTTTGTATGGAAAAACGAATAAGATATGTGCCGTACTGATTTTTATTCTTGCCGCATTCATTAATTCCGCCGCTATAGCGGATGAAAGTAAAATAGAATTTATTCTCGGAAGTGAAAACTGCGGAAGCAATATAATTCAGGCAACCTACGGTGATGCTCAGCTCAGTGCGTCTGCCGACGGCATAAACGGCGAAAAAATAAGATGGGATACCGATGTATCTATTCCTGCTCCGAGAATGCAGGGCAAAAATCTTGCAACAGGCTGGAATGTCGGCGGATATTGGATGATAAAATTTTCAGCGAAAAACTTAGAAAATATAACATTATCCGCCGATATGTTTTCAAGCGGAAAGGGGCCGAAAACATTTGAAATGTACTACAGTATAAACGGAACGGATTTCAATAAAATTGATAATTCAGAGGTTACATTATCAAAAATAAACAGAACCGTATATAATAATTTCAGTCTTCCCGACTCAATAAACGGAGAAGCGGACGTGTATATAAAGCTTTTAATCAATTCGGAAATCGGAGTTAACGGAAACATTATTACAGGCCTTAAAGACGGAAGTACATATATTAATAATATAATAATAAAAAGCGTCGGCAAAAACACTTCAACCGATGACAAAAAAGACGATACCGATGAAAAAGATACTTTCGAAAAGTCATATTATAATAAAAAAGAAAATTTAAAAACACAAAAGCTCGGACAACCCACAGGAAAATATAAATTTTCCGTAAAACGGTCATCATAGAGTAAAATTTTAATTTTCTCCTGATTATATATAATGCTCACTGAATAAATGCGATTTTCAATCGCATTTATTCCATGAAAAAACTGACCTCCCAATCGTTAGATTTTCAGGTCTAACTTTTGGGGGTCAGTTCAAAATTCGAAATCCTTTTTTATTTCAATTATTTTTATTCTGCCGGTGTTTCCTCTGTATCTGCTGCTGTTTCATCAACTGCTGTTTCATCAACTGCTGTTTTGTCGGCAGCCGGTTCTTCTGTAGTTGTTTCCTCTGTAGCATTTTCATCTGTTGTTTCGGTATTTTCCGAATCAGCACCTGTTTCAACCTTTACTTCAACCTTTTCAGGCTCAATCTTATCAGCCAACAAGTCATTTTCAACTACTTCATACCATTTTTCGGTTGATGTTGCATCTTCTCTTTCATATATATGAGCGTTTGTAGCTTCAATTACATCATAGTAGTACCACTCATTAGGACTGTTGTCATCCCAAGTCTTAGCGGTATCGATAATTCCTTCACTATTTACGCTACGATTCAACATACTGTTGACAATCTTCATAACTTCGGCTCTTGTTATATATTGATTAGGTTTAAATGTACCGTCACCATATCCCGAAATCCAACCTTTTTCAACTGCATAATAGATATAATTTTCTGCCCAGTGACCGCTTACATCATTAAAATCACCCAAAGCTTCCTTCACACTTCCGCCGCCGAATAATCTTGATGTAATTGTTACAAACTCAGCTCTGGTTATTGGATTTGCCGGTTTAAATTCTCCGTCATCATAACCTGTAACATATCCGCCGTTGGCAATTGTCGAAATAGCTTCATTTGACCATCTGTCAGCATCAACATCACTGAAATCATTTGTTAATGTATGAAGTCTGTTTCTTGCATCTGTCTTTAACAAGCGATAGAATATTGTAGCAACTTCTTCTCTTGTAATATTGTTTTTAGGTTTAACAAGTTCTCTGCCGTCCTCTGTGGGATAACCGATAATGTAAGCATAATGCTTTTCCATTTCCAGTATCTCTTCTCCGGTTCCGGCTTTAATCCACTTTACATAAATTGTTGTATCTTCATTCATAGTAATGGTGTCTGTTAAAGGCGTCTTAAGATCAGCCTCTTTATAGAAACCATCAAAAATGTATCCCGGTCTTGTCGGCTTTTGAATTTCACTTACTTCAATCGTAGCACCGGATCCGTACTCGATCTCAATTTTTTGTTCATTGTCGCCTATGATTATTGTTAAAGTCTTTTTGTTTGATGTCTGAGAACCGCCGCCGAGACTGCCGCCGCCGCTTGTTTTTCTTGAATATTGTACGGTCGCACTTATAGCATTATTATTTTCAGGATCCTTAAGCTCCGGAATTTGCTTAAAGTTGTAAGTAATTTTTGTCAAATCACCTTCGGGTATTGTCAAGGTTGTACTGCCCGAAAGCTCACTTGTTACAGTGTATGTACCAAATGCTGTTATATCAACATCTGTGCAGGTGAATGTCATATCGCCCAAATCTTTTTCAAGGGCTGCCAAACCTATGCCTGACTTAACTCCAACCTTTATAACAAGCTTACCCGGTTGTGACGCATCTCTTGATTTTTCTTCAAATATATTACCGAAATCCTTTCCTGCATCAACACTTCCGAAACCGTCCATACCTGTTGCGGTTTTAACACTGTCCGGAACATTGAAATTCTCTGTAGGATAGTTTATCGTAAGGATAAATTCTCCCGATACCTTAACATTTTCAATATCCGCATTGCTTATTCCGAAAGCTGATGCTGAGCTCTTGTACTCTTCTATTTTGTTTTTTACATCATCCATTTTAATAAGAGCCTGATAGTCAACCTTTATAGGAGCGGCGCTGTCAGCAGAAATTCTCAACGGTCCGTTTTCATATGTGGCAACAGGATTTTGTCCGAGTGCTATATCTGCTCCGACATCAATTGTTGCCGAAGGAATTACACCTATAAAATCCTTTAGCGAAGCAGCCTGTGAAACCGGCATTGCGGCCATTGACAACGCAACGGTCAGGCAAATAGCTGATATTTTCTTTTTCATATATAATCCTCCATTCCGCCGCCTTTTGGCAGCACTTTAATCGCAGCGTACAAAAAAAGCTTTCGAAGAACCATTTATAAGGAGCGCTGACGTATATGCATACTTCCATCCTTCAATCAAATGTAAAACATACAGCTTTATTGCACAAGCATTTGTATCTATATATATATCCATATTATAATATAGATTTTTTTAATTGTCAATAATTTTTATTTTTTTTTTACAGAATTGTAATTTATAATATTAAATATATACAAAATTCATTTAAAAACCTTGTACCTTTTCATCACCTTACTAATTATCGTGACTTTTTGATTTTTCGACGTGAATAATCGTTATTGTTTGGATTGCCGTTTTGAGGGACGCCGTCATACTTTCCGTGATTATTTTTTGCATTAGAGTTCTGACAGAATTTCCGCGGCATTGGTATCGGGTTTTACCTTAGGCATTATTCTCTCTATATTTCCTTTTTCATCTATAATGAAGGTAGTCCTCACCACACCCATGCTTACCCTCCCGTACAATTTCTTTTCCTGCCACACGTCATATGCCTTTATGGCAATCAGCTCGGGATCGGAAAGCAGCACGAACGGTAAATCATGCTTTTGCGCAAATTTAACATGAGATGCAACACTGTCCTTGCTTATGCCTATCACCTCCACACCCTTTTCTTTAAATTCCTTATATAAAGCCGCAAAGGCACACGCCTGACGTGTACATCCGGGAGTATTGTCCTTGGGATAAAAATAAAGAACAACCTTTTTTCCCAAAAAATCAGAAAGAGAAACCTCCTTCCCGTCTTTATCGCAAAGTGTAAACTGAGGTGCTTTTGAACCTATTTCCATCATAATTTTTTCTTCCTTTCGTTTGAAAATATTTTTTAATTTATTAAATTAATACCGAATTAATTTATTTCGGCAAATATTTATAAAAATAATTGTTTTCATCAGCCGAATAATACAATTCAACACCAAATATATCCTTAACAATTCCGGATGCGCAAATTGCCTTCGGCGTATCGCATAAAATAATTCTGCCCTCTTTAATTATAATAATACTGTCCGAAAAGGTAAAGGCAAGCGGAAGGTCATGCAAAACCGATACTATTCCCTTTCCCCTGTCTGCAAGCCCACGCAGAGTTTTCATCAATTCCAGTTGATGAGAAATATCCAAAAAGGAGGTAGGCTCGTCCAATAAAATATAATCGGCGTCCTGAGCCAAAGCCATGGCAATGTAGGCGTTCTGCCTCATTCCGCCCGAAAGAGAGGACATATGTCTTTCGGCAAGCTCCGAAATACCCGTTTGCTTTAATGCGGAAAAAGCAATTTTTCTGTCATTGTCACTGTATCTGCGGGGATAACTTAAATGAGGAAATCTTCCGTGAAGCACCATCTGTAAAACCGTCATATCGGGAGTACCTTTTCCTTGCGCAAGATACGCTGTTTTTCTTGCGATTTCTTTGCGTGACATATTGTCGGTCTTTTGATTATCAATAAAAATATCTCCGCAAAACGGCTTGATAATACCCACTGTTGACTTTAACAGCGTACTTTTGCCCGAACCGTTCGGACCGATAACGGAAATCAGCTTTCCCTTCGGAAGTGACAGTGAAATATTATATAATATCTGCTTTTTGTCATAACCTGCGCTTAAATTTTCAATATTAATCACGACTGTGACCTCCTTTGCCTTTAACCAAAATAAACACAAAGAAGGGAGCACCCAAAAATGCCATAATAATTCCTACCGGTATTTCATAAGGAGCAAACGCCGTTCTTGCTACAGTATCGCAAAGGCATACAAAACCGCCTCCGAACAAGGCGCATAAAGTCAAAAAATGAAGCGATCTGCTTCCCGATATACGCCTTACGGCATGAGGAACAACAAGTCCCACAAAGGACAAAAGTCCTGCCATGCTGACCGCGCAGCCTGCCAAAAGTGCGGCAAGCATTAAAAACACGCTGCGCATTAATGACGTATTCATTCCCAAACCCTTGGCATTGTCCTCTCCGAGTGTAAGAACATCAAGCTCGTTATTTAAAGTAATCAAAACGGCTATGGCAAAAAATATCAAAACAGCCGCCGGAATTAATTTCTGATAGGTAACAGCCGTAAATTCACCCACCTTAAAATCATTGCTCATAACGCCGACTTCGGGAACAAAGGTAACAATCGTATCGGAAACCGCGCCTAAAAAGCTGTTCATGGCAACGCCGATAAGAATAACCGTTCCCCTTGACGCTCCCCATCTTCTTGCGCCGACGCTTACAAGCATTACCGCCGCAAAAGCGCCCGTAAAAGCAAATACCGACAGCCGCCAGCCGCCGTAAATTCCCAAGGCGGTGCATAGGGTTACGGCAAGTCCCGCTCCCGAATTTACACCTATAATGCTCGGCGAGGCAAGACGATTGGCAAGAACTGCCTGTATAACCGCCCCCGATACGGCAAGCGCCGCTCCGCATACAATTGCGGCGGCCGTTCTCGGCAGTCTTACATAGGCAAAAATTCTGCCGCCGGCAGATGAATCAAATCCTTTTTCAAAAGCCTCGCAAATTTCCGAGAAGGTTAAAGAAGTGCTGCCCATGATTATTCCCAGAATTGCAGCACACACAACAAACAAAAATCCAACTAAATACATTAGTTTAATTTTTTTTAAATCATTTGAGTAGTATTTTGCTGAGTTTTTCATAAGCTTCCGCCCAATTTGCGTTCGGCTTGAGATTGAACAGCTTTCTGTCCATAACGTGCAGTCTGTTTTCCTTTACCGCCTCAAGATTTCCCCAAGTTGGGTTTTCCTCCATCATTCTTGATAGATTTTCCATTGCCTTTTCGGTATCATCTCCCATTGTAACAACAAATATATGATACGGCTCACGTCTTATTACACTTTCAACACTTAGTGTTTCCAACAGGCTCTTGTCGCTGTCGGCAATATTTATGCACCCCAAATCAGCCAGCATTTCTCCCAAAACCGTACCCTCGCTGCCCTTTGCTTTCACAGAGCTTGACGATGTGCGTATCATTAACACTGTACGTTCTTTTTCGGGTATTTCGGCATTTTTAAATTCTTCTTT
>JAXEIW010000076.1:0-26609 GCA_034101885.1 Clostridia bacterium
GCATTTAGAAAAATTATGACTATTGTCAAAATTTTTCGTGTAAAATCAAAGATTTTACACAGTTCGCATTGATAAAGTCTGCTGAAATAAATATTTTGGTAGCAAAATATTTATTCATGGTGCAAGGATTTTTTGCAAAAATTCACAAAATCCTTGCACCAAAACAATTCTGAAACGCTTGTAAGCCGCTGTGCGGCTGCGTTTCATAATTGTTCAGCAGTCATTAATTAATATTTTTCACCTATAATGCTGAATTTCAAGTGATGATTGATATTTTTTTGGTGTAATACTATATCTTTTTTTAAATAAAGTGATAAAGTTACTGTAATTGGTAAATCCACCAAATTCACATGCAGCACTGATACTATATCCTTTTTTTAATGCCTTTTTTGACTCGTCAAGTTTTTTGTCAATGATAAATCGGTAGGGGGTAATATTCAAATTGGTTTTAAATATTTTATAAATATATGATGTACTGTAATGAGTAATATTGCTTAAATCTTCCACTGTCGAAATATTTTGAAAATCAGAGTATATAATTTCGATAATATTCTGCAACACTTTGTTTTTTTTAGTGATAATATCAATATTATTTTTTTGTTCGTTTAAAATACACAGGATTTTTATTATTGCACTTTGGGAATAATATGGCCATAAAATGTTTTTGCCTTCATAAAAATCAAAAACTTCGGTAATAAGACCAATAAGAACATCAAATTTACTTGTAGTAAATACATTTCCTTTTCCGGCTTCTCTGTTGTATAATACAGCTGCGAGAGGAGTGTTTTCGGGCTTTTTAAAAAAAATACGGGGTATTGAAATCTGATACCATTCCATAAATTGAGCAAAATCGGTTTTTCCGTAATGGAGTTCGTTTGAGCGGTAAAGACGTATTTCATTACCGTGCAAACAATATAAACTTTGTTCCACAAAAATATCGACATTTCCCAATAAATGAATAAAGATTTCGCAATGGTCATGAGAATGAGGTTCATTGCTCCAAAAATTAGGGGTAATAAACCCTGAAATATGTGTTATTTTTATATCATAGAAATTTTTTAATATAATGCTTTTGTTTATCACATCAATCACCTATAAATATTATAGCACAATAGTATAGAAATTCAATATTTTTCTATAATTTTCTGAAAGAATTTTAAAATATTATATGATATAATGATTATGAGGTGATAATAATGGAAAAACAAAAGAAAATGGAGAGAGTTATTAATAAATTCGATAGCTTCAAATATTTTTTGGACAAAAAAATTGATCGTGATATTGAGGAAAACAGAAAGGGGCAATTTGTTTTAAATTTTAAAGATTTAGAGGGTAATCCCATTGAGAACCTAAAAGTAAAGGTACGTCAGGTTTCCCATGAATTTAAGTTTGGCTGTAATTTATTTCAGCTGGAACAGTTTTCTGATACAGAAAGAAATGAAAAGTATAAGGAAGCCTTTAAAAAAATATTTAATTATGCCGTAGTCCCTTTTTATTGGGATACTCTTGAACCAACGGAGGGAAAACCAAGATTTGATAAGGATTCAGAATTTATCAGCAGACGTCCGCCTATCGATACAATAGTGGAATTTTGCGAAAAGAATAATATTGAAACTAAGGGGCATTGTCTTGTATACAATTCATTTCAGCCTGAATGGATTCCTGAAAGAAACAGAGAGTTGAAAAGAAAAATAGACAGAAGAATTAAGGCGATTTCAGAGCGTTATTCAGACCGAATTTTTGATTTTGATGTAATAAACGAAATGTTTACCATTTATAAGAATTGCTATAAAGGAAACGGCGCAAGAAATATGCAAATTGCCGATGAAAGAGACCATGAAAAGTGGAGCTTTGATATGTGCAGAAGATATTTTCCAAATGCCAGACTTTTTTGGAATGAAGGCATTGAAGAAAGTTTAGGTCAGCATTATCGTGGATACAGAAGCTTCTATTATATGACACTGACAAAAATGTTGTCTGAGGGTGTGCCGATTGACGGTATTGGTATGCAGTACCATGCATTCGATTTTAACATGGATTACTGTAATCCCTTGAGAATAATTGATGCGTTAGAATGTTACGGAGAATTTGGACTTCCCATACATATATCTGAGATTTCAATCCCATCATATTCTAATGACTCGTATAACGAACAGTTACAAGCAGAGATTACAAAGAGGCTGTTTAAGCTGTGGTTTTCCCAAAAGCCATGTGAAGCTATTGTGTGGTGGAACATGGTTGATAATACGGCTTACAAAACAGAAAATATCTTCAAAAGCGGTCTTTTAAGAGAGGACTGTACGCCTAAACAGGCATATAAGGAAATTGAAAATCTTATTTGTAATGAATGGGTAACATCATTTAATGAAACGGTATCGGGACAGCTGAGATTTTCAGGTTTCTACGGCGAATACGAGATAGAGGCTGAATATAACGGAAAAACCGTTGTTAAAAATATTAATTTGTTTAGAGATAATACAGGGTATGACAATCGGCTGCTTGATTTCAGGAGCAAGGATATTATTTTATGATATAAAATTATTTGAGGTATACTGTGAAAGCAAAAACGCTTAAGCATTGAAAACCAACAAAAAAATCTGCATAAAAAGAACGGTGTAGCCTCATTATATTGAGGTTATATCGTTCTTTCTGAAATACATTCTTATTAGCGTGTGCCTAAAAAGACGTTATTATGAGGAACATATAAAAACCGGAATAAGACAGTATTGAAAATAGTCAATCAAGGACTTTTTAAAATATAATTTTAATAATTTCACATAAAAAGAAAATAAGCATACCACAATGTGAATGTGATATGCTTATTTTTTTCAGATATATTATTTGACATAAACTTATTTTATTTTTGAATATAAAAGTTAATTATTAATTTTTAATGTTATCGGTCATCAAAATTGATATTGCGTCCGAAATTGTTTTTTCAAATGCCTCGTGGCCGTATTTGTCAACCTCAGCCTTATTTTTTTCGCCGTGTGTAAGACAGCCGGCTCCGCCGATACAACCGCCGATACAAGCCATACCCTCAATAAAGTTAGCATCAAGTACATTTTTACTCTTTTTCAAGAGCGCTACTCTGCATGCCTCTATACCGTCGCAGGCTAAAGCTTTAAGATTGAAGTCCTCAATTCCGTGCTCTTTGAGTCCCTGTTGAACAGCATCGGAAAGTCCTCCGCTTCTTGCAAAAATTCTTCCGTAATAGGAGGCATTGTCAAGAACGTCTTCCTTAAAGGATGTAATATCCAAATCCTTACTGTCAAAAAGCGCCTGTAGCTCTTCAAAGGTTATGCAACAGTCAACATACTGTTTGACTTCTTCCTTTTGTACTTCCATCTTCTTTGCGGTACACGGACCTATAAATACTATTTTTACGTTTTCGTCTTTTTCTTTTATATACTTTGCAATTGTTGCCATAGGTGAGAGATTATGAGAAACAAACGGCACCAAATCGGGGAATGCTTTGTGAACATAGTCAACAAATGCAGGACAGCAGGAGCTTGTTAAAAATCCCTTTTCGGCAAGCTCTGCCGATTCGGCATAGGCAACCATGTCAGCGCCGAGTGCGGCTTCAATTACCGTAAAAAAGCCAAGCTCTTTTAAGCCTGTTATAACCTGTCCAAGCTTTGCATAGGTAAACTGACTTGAAATTGACGGAGCAACAAGAGCGTATACCTTGTATTTTGAATTGTTTTCGCTTTTCTTTATTATGTCTATACAGTCCAAAATGAATGACTTGTCCATGATAGCACCGAAAGGACACTGATATACACAGGCACCGCAGGCAATACACTTGTCATTGTTTATTGCCGCTGCTTTGTTTTCGTTCATAGAAATTGCTTTTATTTTGCATGCATTTTGACATGGCCTTTTTCTGTTTACAATAGCGGTGAAGGGACAAACCTTTGAGCAGGCGCCGCAGTCCACGCATTTTGTTTTATCGATGTGTGCGACGTGATTGCTGTCAAAGGTTATTGCGCCTTTTTTGCAGACGTCCTCACATCGGTGAGCAAGACAGCCGCGGCAAGAGTTTGTAACCTCATATCCGCCCATAGGACATTCGTCACAGGCAGTTTCTATAACTTCTATTACGTTGGGGTTATCGGAGTCGCCGCCCATTGCAATCTTTACTCTGTCCGCAAGAATTGCACGTTCTTTATATACGCAACAGCGCATTGTGGGCGTGTTGCCCGGAATTATTTTTTTCGGTATGTCAAGCAGATTGTCAAGCAGGGTGTCTGCCCATGCCTCACGAGCCACTTCACGAAGCACCTTGTATTTTAAGTGCTGAACCTTTGTATCAAATTTTCTCATATACTTAACCTTCTTTCTTAAAAATAACTGACCTTAATTCTTTTTCCCATTTGCTTTAAGCACTTAGAAAGTTCTTCAACAAGGTTCATTTTTATATTGAAGTTTATGGGTAAATCGGGATTTTGGTGAGCGGGATTTATTGCTCTGCCCACAAAAAAGTTTATGTCGGTTGCCTCCTCAAAAAGCAGTCTGCAAATGAGAGAAGCACCGTCATGCTTATATCCCCAATGGGTATAGCTTTCGTTGTTTTCAAGGTAATCCTTTGCATATTCAAGTACCTTGTTTATTGTTATAACGCCCTCCGTAACCAGGTCGACTCCCTCTATTTCCGCAATGGGCGGAACATCGGAGCATTCGAAATTCAGGCTTGGCTTCACCGGTTTTCCAAGATATTTTGCTGCAATTGACGAGGTTGTTCCTCCGCATACAATGTGTTTGCCTTCCTTTGAGAAGAACAGTGACATCATGCGGTTTGCATCATCTCTGTTTGACGGAGGACCGAATAACAGATTCATGGGTGCTCTTTTTCTTATGCGGACAACACAGGCGGTTGCGTCATCTCCCGGCTTTTCGCCGTAAAGCTTGTTGCATTCGTCAATAAGTATTGTCGCAAGAGTTTTTGCGGTGAAATCTCCGCAGGTGAGCGGTTCAAGAAAGTCTATTATATCCTCTCTTTTCCAGCCGAAATTGTAAGCAATTCCTATACCGGCATGAGGACAGCCGTCGCTCATTGCAATAAAGGTATCGTTTTCCTGAAGATTTATTATCGACTTATATAATTTTTTTCCGTCGATATTCATTTCGGAAGTGGGATAATCATAGTTTTTGTTATCTCTTATAAGAATAATCTGCGGATTGTCGTATTGTATCAGCTCTGCCTGAGAGTTGTTTTTTAAATGAATAATTGTAAAGGTGGAGTAAGCAACTCCTCTTACACTGCAAATCGGGAGCGTTGCGGCAATTGTTGAAACACATTCCTCCAAGGACAGCCCGGAGGCCATCATTGTGGAGATAATCTTTGAGGTAAGAGTGGAAAGTATGCTTGCTTTTACACCGCTGCCCAGACCGTCCGCAAGGACAATAACGGTAGAGTTTTCATCCTGCTCCACAACATCGACATGATCGCCGCAAAGCTGTTCGCCGTAATGATTTATGCTTTTGTATCCGATGTCGGCACATAGATTATTCATCGGTAATCGTCTCCTTTAGCTTTGTGAGTGCAATTTTTGTTTCGGCGGCGGTTTCACCGAGAAGCGAAGCAATTTCCTGAACAATACGCATTTGCTTGTCGACAACCTTGTCGGCAACCTCAACGGTTTGTCTGCTTATGTTCTCCTTCTTTTCTCTTGCATTTTCCTCGTCGGTAATATCTCTTAAAATGCATACCAGCAGTCTGTATTCCTTGTCATAGATAATTGACTGTTCCACATACTTTTCATATTCCGCCATGTATACACGCTTGTCTTTTATGTTTTTGCCGGTACTCAATACCTCCATAAACAAATTCGGTTCCATGATTCTTACAACCTGATCCCCTAAAATATCGCCGGCGGATCTGAGATTCATAAGCTTTAAGGCAGCGGTGTTCATTTGCTGAACCTCAAGTTTTTCGTTGAGAACGATAAGCCCGTTGGGAGTATTGTTTACAATGCTGTCGGAGAAGCTTTCAGCCTTTTCCTTTAGGAAGGGCAGACACATGGAAATTTCAGCCTTGCCCTGATATATTGCCACAGCTTTGTCGCGACAGGTATTATAACCGCAGGAACCGCAATTAAGCTCATCGGACGGCTTGAATTTGCCCATTTGATGAAGTATTTCTTCAATCTCCTTATCGGTAGGAGGAAGAAGCTTTTTCTCGATAACGGAAAAATTCTTTTTGATTTCGAGAAGGTCCGGCTGTTCAACGTTAAAGTCTTTTTTTCCGGCAAAATCTGCAACGGCTTTATAATCCTTGACGGGTGAACGGTGGAATTTCTCCATAACGGGACCTCCCACACAGCTGCCTACGCAGGCAGACATTTCTATAAAGCATTTGTGAACCTTTCCGCTTTCTATTTCTTTAAGTGCCGCTATGCAGTTTTCAACGCCGTCAATTGCCATATAGGTATATTCGGGATTGTCCTTTGCCATTGTTTTTAAAATACCGCCGGTGGTGGGGAAGAACCTTGCACGGCTGTTTTCGTTGTTATCGGTTTCCTTTTCTATCTCTATGTTTTCTTCTTTGAGCCACTTTGTCAGCTCGTCAAAGGTCAAAACCGCATCCACTATACCTTCATAATGATCGGCTTCGTCCTTTTTTGCAACGCATGGACCTATAAATACGGTTTTTGATTCGGGGTGCGCTTTCTTTATTTCTCTGCAGTGAGCCTGCATCGGAGAAAGAACGTTTGCAAGGTACATAAGCTCGTTGGGAAAATATTTCTGAATAAGGAGATTAATGCTGTGACAGCAGGAGGAGATTATAATATCTCTGTTTTCTTCATCAACCATTCTGTCATATTCTCGCTTAACGATTGTTGCGCCTATTGCTGTTTCCTCCGCATCCGCAAAACCAAGCTTTTGCAGGGCTTTTTTCATTGAGTTTATTCCCACGCCTTCATAGTTTGCAATAAAGGACGGAGCAATACTTACATAAACGGGAGCACCGCTTTGAAGCAATACTCTCACCTTTTCCGTTTCATCGACAATTTGTTTTGCGTCCTGAGGACAAACAACAAAGCATTGACCGCAAAGAATACATTCATTTCCGATTATATATGCCTGATTGCCCGAAAATCTTATCGATTTAACCGGGCAGTGTCTTATGCATTTATAGCAATTTTTACAATTTGATTTTTTTAATGTTAAACAGTCCGCCATAGTTATGCCCCTTTATTTTCTGATTTTTTTATAACGTTTTCTTCAAAAAATTCATTGAATTTATCTGTTGTAACACCTGTATAGATTTCATCATCTATAACAACCGTCACGCCCTCGCGGTTACATTTGCCTGTGCAGAAGCAGCCGGCAAGAGTAATCTGAGAGTCAAGTTTTCTTTTTTCGATTTCTTTTTCGAAAAGCTCCACAAGCTCATGAGAGCCTTTAAGGTAACAGGAGCTTCCGACACAAATCTGAATAACCATTTTAATCTCCGTTCCGCCGCTTAAGCGGCTCAAATTCCGGTATGTATTACCGGGTAATAATTACAGCCTGTTTTCGCACAAATCTGCAACTGCCGTACAAAGAGGACGACAATTGCAGATTGCACGGTTATAATGCATATGGCTTTGACACACATGAAAGTGTTCAAACATTGTATATTTTTTATGATAATGGCTCTAATACATTTTTATTGAAAAATTCCTTTACTTTATCGGGTGTTACCGAAAAGAAAGCGTCGTCAACCGTTACGCATACGCCTTGTTGACATTTTCCCATACAAAATGTTCCTGCCAGTTCGACCTTATCGCCCAGATTGTTTTCGGAAATCAAATACTGTAATTCTTCAACAACCTGTCTTGAACCGTTAATATGACATGATGAACCTATACATACTGTTATTTTCATAATATTCCTCCATTCTTCCGCTTAAGCGGTATAAAACTGCGGTGTGAAAAAATAAAGCTGCCGTTAAAAGAAACGAAAATGTACTTTGTGTACTTCAAGTCCCGATAAAGGGAAAGATGAGCCGCTTATTTTTCACAACATATAAATTTCAAAACGTGGAAAAGAAGCAAGCAGATTGCCTTTTTGAGGGACGCAGACGTACTTTGTGTACTTCAAGTCCCGATAAAGGGCAAGATGCGTCGCTTATTTTTCACGTTGTTTTATTATTCGTAATCAACAACATTAATCCATGAGTGTAAAAATTCTCTTTCACGTTCGTTACCCTTAACTGTCTGTGAAGCGGCAACAATAGGCATCCATTTCTGCACATACTGTACTGCCGTGTCACTCTTTTTGCAGAACAAATCAAGATATTTTTTTGCTCCGTCTATATCACCGTTCAGCCAGAACAGAAGATATGTTCTTGCCGCATCGGCAGAGGCGTTTCCTTGTGTGGCGTGAGACCAATCTAAAATATACGGAGTCCCATTTTCCGAAATAATAATATTAGACGGGTTAAAGTCGCCGTGGCATAATTTATTATGCTTGGGCATGGATTCAAGACGGGTATACAAATCATAGCGAACCGTAGCGCTTAAATCGGTTTGACTTATCTTTCTGCTCATTTTATCTTTTAATTTGCTGAGCATCGAACAGGTTTTAGAATGCATTTCGAGCTGTAAATCAACAAACATATTAAGATATTCGTCATATTTGTCGGGATTTTCCTCCATAAGTCTGTTCAATGTTTTGCCCTTGATGTAATCGGAAACGATTGCCCATTTTCCGTCTATGTTTGTGATTTCCTTAACCTTAGGAATGTTAAGTCCCGTTTCTTCGACTCTTGACTGATTCAGTGCCTCGTTAAGTATGTCGGCTTTTGAAAAATCGTCATTGAACACCTTAAGGCATAAATCGCCGTCACGGTAAACGGTTTTGTTGTTTCTGACCGCAATAATTCTGTCTAACTTCATAATGAGTTCCTCCTTGTTTTGATGTGTGCTGTTTTTACCCTATTTGAACGTATGTGTTTTGGTGAAAACACAGTCTGTAAAAAAACCGGTATTCTTTAATAATTATATAACTTTTTTGGAATAAAATCAATATACTTTTTATACAATATTTTTATATTAAAATAAAACTTTGGACGGAAAATATATTCAACAGGGATATTTAAACACATTTTGTCGAAAAAAAGGGTATTTATGTTTTTTGAATCGAATGGTAAACAAATAATAAAAAAAATTTCAAAATAATATAAAAATAACAGTATTTTGGTTTGACAAAATCAATTAATGTGATATAATAATAGTTGGTAGTTTTTTACCGATATTTTCTGTAAAGGAAAGGAAATGACATAAATGACAAAAATAGATATATTTTCGGGTTTTTTGGGAGCGGGAAAAACAACGCTTATTAAAAAGCTTATCAAAGAGGCATATGTCGGCGAAAAGCTTGTTTTAATTGAAAACGAGTTTGGAACAATAGGAATAGACGGCGCATTTTTGAAGGATTCGGGAATAAAGATTAACGAGTTAAATTCCGGATGTATTTGCTGCAGCCTTGTCGGAGATTTTTCAAAAGCACTGAAGCAGGTGCTTGAGGAATATAATCCGGATCGTATTATAATCGAACCGTCGGGAGTCGGAAAGCTGAGCGATGTAACCCGTGCGGTGGAAAGTGTTGACGCCGATATTAAAATAAACGGGCTTACCACAATTGCCGACGCAAACAAATGCAAAATGTATATGAAAAATTTCGGCGAATTTTTTAATGATCAGATAGAAAATGCCGGATGTATAGTTTTAAGCCATACCGATAATATAAACGATGAAAAGCTTCAGGGTGTAATCGATATGATTAAGGAGCATAACAGCAGTGCGGTTATAATATCAACCTCATGGGATAAGCTTGACGGAAAGGAAATTCTTGCGGCCGTTGAGAGAAAAGATACGCTTGAGGAAGCACTGAAAAATCTTTCAAAGGAGCAGTGCCCTGTATGCGGACATCATCATGACCATGACGAACACCATCACCACGATGATGAAGAACATCATCATCACCATAATCACGAGGACGAACATCACCATGAAGAGGAGGGACACTGTCATCATGAACATCATCATGACCATGACGATGAGTGCGGCTGTCATCATGACCACGAGGGACATCACCATGCAGATGAGATATTTACAAGCTGGGGCATGGAAACGGCAAGAAAATATTCAAAAGAAGAAATTTTAAATATTCTTAACAGCTTGTCAGATGAAAAGGAATACGGAACTGTTTTAAGGGCAAAGGGTATTGTTGCCTCGGAGGACAGCTGGATTCATTTTGATTATGTTCCAGGAGAACCTGATGTACGATTCGGAAGTGCGGCGGTATGCGGAAGACTTTGTGTTATCGGTTCGGGAATCGATGAGGACAAACTGAAAAGCTTATTCAATTGCTGATATGCAAAATTAACGTGAAGGATAAATGGGATATATGTATAGCTGCTTGTTTTTCTTTCACGATGCGGTATTTGTGCCGCTTTATAGCGGCGGAACGGAGGATTATTATGGAAATACCTGTCTATCTATTTACCGGATTTTTAGAGGCGGGAAAAACGCAGTTTATACAGGAAACATTGGAAAGCGAAGAGTTTAATTCGGGTGAAAATACGCTTGTAATTGTGTGTGAAGAAGGCATCTGTGAGCTTGAACCGAAAAAATTTAAGGTGGAGAATGTGTTTATTGAATACATTGAAGAACAGGAGGATATAAACAAAAAAGCATTTGAGAGTCTTGAAAAAAAGCATAAAGCTCAAAGAGTTATTATAGAATACAACGGAATGTGGCTGCTGGACAATCTATATGCCGCTTTGCCGAAAAATTGGAGCGTTTATCAGGAAATATTTACTGCCGACGCTCAGACCTTTGAAAACTATAATCAAAATATGCGCTCACTTGTTGCCGATAAGCTTAAAAGTTGTGAACTTGTAATGTTTAACCGTGCAACCCCTGTTACCGATCAGGAAGCTTTTCACAAGATTATCAGGTCGATAAGCAAGAGATGCAGTATTGCATATGAGTTTACCGACGGGCATGTTGAGGAGGATGATATTGAAGATCCGCTGCCCTTTGACGTAAATGCAGACGTTATAGAGATAAAAGATGAGGATTATGCCTTATGGTACAGAGATCTTGCAGATGATACCTCAAAGTATATAGGAAAAACGCTTAGATTTAAAGGTATTGTGGGACGTGAAAAACAGCTGGGAGATAAGGCTTTTATATTTGGAAGACACGTTATGACCTGCTGTGCGGAGGATATTGCATTTCAGGGACTTATCTGCAAAGCAAAGGAGCCTGTTGACTTTAAAAACAGAGATTGGGCAATTGTTACCGCAAAGCTTATTATCGGAGAGCATAAGGTATATAACGGTGAAGGCCCGATATTAATAGCAAAATCAATAGAAAAATCAATTGCGCCGGAGCAGGAGGTCGCATCGTTTTATTAATTGATAAAAGCTTGTGCGTGCAGCGGCGTAACATTGCTCGCAGCCCAAAAGCTATACTTACAATTGTTTTGTAACTGTACGCCTGAATATACAAAGGATAAACTTAAAAAAGAAAGGATATGCATTTTAGTATGTGTTATGACATATGCGGAGGAATAAAAAAGGCGAGGAAAGAATTAAATATGACGCAGGCTCAGCTTGCTGAAAAGCTTGGGATTTCAAAGGAAACTCTGTCGAGATACGAACAGGGAAAAACCATTCCCGGCATGGATGTGATCATAAAGCTTGCCGATTATACAAATCATTCGGCAGACGAGATTTTGAGACTCAGACGTTATGACGTTAAGACGCTGAATGATAATATTGAAAAGAAGTTTAAAAAGGAATTTGCAAAACAACTGAGAAAAGAATTTGAAAGTGAGCTTAGGGAAAGTAAAACATTAAAATAATCAGATAAGCCGGGGATTTCTGAATTGTACCGACTGAAAAATGATATATGACTGTATTTCATTTTTCAGCCGGTTTTTTATTTTATTGTCAGATACTGCTTTTTTACATCCTAAAAACGGCATTGTCTTTCAAATCGGAAAATAAATTGACATTATTGAAGAATATTATTCATAATGTTAGTATAAGGCGATTTTGGAGGTGATTCATTTGCTTATAGTAAAAAGCAAAAAGGAAATTTTGTGGTCTTTTATATGCGCATTTTTAGGCGTTGCTGTGGGAGCGGCAATTCATTTTTCTCCAATTATGGACACATTATCCAAAAATACAGATGAAGACTTGATTGTGGTTGTGGATGCGGGACACGGATTGCCTGACGGCGGAGCGGTAGGTGTAAACGGCACGGTTGAACAGGGTGTAAATCTTGACATTGCCTTTAAATTATGTGAAGTATTGCAGGGCAAGGGAATAAAGGTGGTCATGACAAGAGTTGACGAGCATTGTCTGAGCAAGGAGGAAGAGGGAAAATCAATAAGGCAGATGAAAAAGGAGGATATGCACAAACGTCTGGATATTATAAAGAAAAGTAAAGGTGATATATTTGTGAGTATTCATATGAATTACTTTACAAATTCAAAGGTGGACGGTCTGAGACTTTTCTATGACAGAAAGCATGAGGAAACAAAAATTCTTGCTGAAAATATTCAGCAGAAAATGTCAAAGGTTACCGGAGCGCAAATGCATACCGTTAAGGCGGCGGATCAGAATTTGTTTTTGATGAAAAATCCTCCCGTACCGGCTGTTTTGGTTGAGTGCGGCTTTTTGTCAAATGCAGAGGAAGAAAAAAAGCTGAATGACGAGGATTACAGATCAAGAATAGCATGGGCAATTGCGGATGCTATTGAAAAGTATTATGAGGAAATATGATTTTTAGCGTTGAAAGACAGAAATTGTTATAACAAAGGTGTGCAACGATGCATCGGGATATTTCTTAACTAAGTTATATTGAAAATTTTAAGGAAAATTGTATAAAAAATAAAAAAAAATGCAAAAAAAGCTATGATTTTGTTGACTTATTTCATATAATATTATATAATAGAAAAAGGCATTAAATATTAAGGAAATATAAACAGCGATAAGGTATTTAACAATTGCCTGATAAAATGGCTGATGCCGGCATTTACGGAAAATGCTTTTTATTCGGTCATATGTCACGGTTAGAGGATATTTCCGAGAAAAGAAGATTTTAATGCAATTTATTTTTTACAGTATATTTTGGAGGTTTTATTATGAGTAGAGTTTATAATTTTTCGGCAGGTCCTTCAATGCTTCCGGAGGAAGTATTAAAGAGAGCACAGGCTGAAATGGTTGAGTACGGTGATGCGGGTATGTCCGTTATGGAGATGAGCCACCGTTCAAAGGATTACGAAGCAATTATCAATGGCTGCGAGGATTTGGTAAGAGAGTTGATGGAAGTACCCGACAATTATAAGGTACTGTTTTTGCAGGGCGGCGCGTCGAGCCAATTTGCAATGATTCCTATGAATTTGGGAAACAAAAACAAAAAGTGTGATATAGTTATAACAGGTCAATGGGCAAAAAAAGCAGCGGCCGAAGCAAAAAGATATATCACGGTAAATGAAATTGCTTCCTCTGCCGATAAAACTTTCAGTTATATTCCAAAGCTTGACAAATCAACATTTTCAAAGGATGCGGATTATTTCTATATTTGTATGAATAATACAATTTACGGAACAAAATATAACGAATTGCCCGATACAGGTGATATTCCGCTTGTTGCGGATATTTCGTCAATGGCAATGTCAGAGGTGGTTGATGTTAAAAAGTTCGGTATGCTGTATGCCGGAGCACAGAAAAACCTCGGTCCTGCCGGTGTCACCCTTTGTATTATCAGAGAGGATCTGATTGGAAATGCAATGGATATTACACCTACCATGTTCAATTATCAGATTCATGTCGACAACGGTTCAATGTACAATACACCGCCTACATACGCAATTTATATTATGAAGCTTGTTCTTGAATGGATTAAGGAAAAGGGCGGAATTGCCGCTGTTCAAAAGGTTAATGAAGAAAAGGCAAAGATTTTATACGATTTCCTTGATTCCTCAAAAATGTTTAAGGGTACTGTAGTTAAAGAGGATCGTTCA
This sequence comes from Clostridia bacterium, assembly GCA_034101885.1. Lineage (GTDB taxonomy): Bacteria > Bacillota > Clostridia > UBA1381 > UBA1381 > RGIG1988. Next base: position 14,032 of record JAXEIW010000076.1, read on the forward strand.
CTTATGAATGTTCCCTTTGTAACGGGAGATGAAGAGCTTGATGCTAAGTTTGTAAAAGCCGCAAAGGAAGCCGGTTTTGTAAATCTTAAGGGGCACAGAACGGTAGGCGGTATGAGAGCAAGCATCTATAACGCTATGCCTGTTGAGGGTGTTAAAGCACTTGTTGAATTTATGAAAAAATTTGAAGCAGAAAACGCTTAATTTATGAAAGGTTGATTGTAATGTATAATATACTCACATTGAATAAAATTGCTGCCTGCGGTCTTGACCAGCTTGACAAGGCAAAATATTCGATTACGGATGACGCAACCGCAAAGGACGTTGACGGAATTATATTGAGAAGCTTTTCCATGCATGACATGGAGCTTCCGGAAAGTCTGAAAGCTGTTGCCCGTGCAGGAGCAGGAACAAATAATATTCCGATAGATAAATGTACCGAAAAGGGCGTTGTTGTATTTAATACACCCGGTGCAAATGCAAATGCGGTTAAAGAGCTTGTTTTGGCAGGTTTATTCCTTTCATCAAGAAATATTACCGGCGGAATAAACTGGGCGTCGGGACTTACGGGCGATGATGTTGCAAAGCAGATTGAAAAGGGTAAATCAAATTTTGCCGGTTGTGAGGTTCAGGGTAAAACTCTCGGAGTAATAGGATTGGGGGCTATTGGTATTCAGGTTGCAAATGCCGCAAGACATTTGGGAATGAATGTTATCGGATATGATCCATATTTGTCGGTTGATGCGGCATGGAGATTATCAAGCCATATTGAAAAGGCAAAGACGGTTGATGAAATATACAAAAAAGCAGACTATATTACTATACACGTTCCGCTTACTCCCGATACTAAGTATATGATTAATGCAGACGCTATCGCACAGATGAAGGACGGAGTAAAAATTCTTAATTTTGCAAGAGGCGAGCTTGTAAATAACGATGATATTAAAAAGGCTATTGCTTCTAAGAAGGTTTCGTGCTATGTTGTAGATTTCCCGAATGCAGAGGTTATTAATCAAGAGGGAATTATCGCAATTCCGCATTTGGGTGCGTCAACCGAGGAATCGGAGGATAACTGCGCTGTTATGGCTGCTCAGGAAATAGCCGATTATCTTGAAAAGGGAGATATATTAAATTCCGTAAATCTTCCGAATTGTTCTTTGCAGATGAACGGAAACGGCAGAATTACGGTAATACACAAAAATGTTCCCAATATGATTGCTCAATTTACAAAAATATTCTCGGATGTCGGACTTAATATTGCAGACCTTATCAATAAGAGCAAAAAAGATGTTGCTTATACAATTATCAATACGGATGATGTTATTACAAATGATTTGGTTGACAAATTAAATGCAATTGACGAGGTTATAAAGGTAAGAGTAATTAAGTAATTTTATGTGATGATATTAAATATAAAACCATGCGAAAACTATAACGCATGGTTTTATTTTGATTATAAAGAAAATGCAAGATCACACAAGCGTGCTATTCCGCAGGCATTGTCGGTTGACATTTCGGGAGAGGAAAAAAACAGATTTAATCTTGACTTTTCCTTAAGATATGACTTAATAACGGAGTTTGAAGCCACTCCGCCCACAATAAGAACATCGGAAACACCGCAGTTTTCGGCGGCAAAGTCAATTGCGCTGCACAAAGATTTTGCAATAGCCTTAAGCAGCCCGAGGGCGAGAGAGGAATTTTCCTTTTTACCGATTAAAGAAAGAGTTTTTGTTTCGGCGCCGGAAAAATTAATATAGGCTCCGTCTGTATTTGACGGAAGAATTTCATAAGATTTTGCACTAAGTGCCAAGGCTTCAAGTTCTTTTCCACAGGGAAAGGACATTCCCATGGCAACACCGGTGCGGTCAATCAGCTGCCCGGCACTTATATCCTTTGTGCCGCCTATTATCTCGCATGAAAAACCGGGCGGTGTATATTGAGTCAATAATATTTCACAGGTTCCGCCCGAAAGATGTACCGATATAAACTTTTTTTTAAAAAGAAAATGCGCATCACATGAGTCTATTCCTGCCATAATGTGTCCGTCCTGATGGGACAGGCGAAGAAGAGGTATACCCAGAGTGCCCGCTATCGTTTTTGCGTATCCCTCGCCGGCAAGAAAAACAGGCATATATGATCCCTCAACGCTTCTCGGTCTTGTGCTGACAGCTGCCGCAGCCGCTTTTTTTATATCTGTTCTTTGTACAAGCTGAGAATATAAATCGGGAAGTGTTTTTATATGCTGAAAAAGTGCGTCGCTTTGACGCAGACCGCGCTCGCCTGTTTTGACAGTCAGAATTTTTCTTATATTGATTACCTCTTTGCCGGAGCAAGCCGCAACGGAGGTGGTGTAATTACTTGTGTCAAATCCGAGATAAATCATAGATTTTTGCAGAAGCCTCCCAAAACTCCGTTTACAAATGCTGATGCATCGGGATCGTCAAATTTTTTAACTATCTCAACCGCTTCGTTTATTGCAACCTTATGCGGCACATCTTCAAGATATTTAATCTCAAAGACAGCAAGCTTTAATACAGCAAGAGAAACTTTTGAAAGACGTTCCGTTTTCCAGCCGGAGCTTAAATTATCGGAAATATCCTTTAAAAGTTCGTCGTTTTTTTCACATACGCCGAGAACAACGGTTTTGATATAGTTTATATTACTCCTGCTTTCCGGAAATTCTTCAATTATTAAATCAATAAGATAATTCGGATCTTCATCATTCACCTGACATTCGAAAATAAGCTTGAAAGCTATTGTTCTTGCTTCGGTTCGTGTTTGTTTTCTTCCCATCTGTTAAATAATTCCTTTCAAATAACAAGCCGAAAAAATTCTGCATTGCTTATATATTTTAAACGTTTTTTACATTAGTATATTATATAATATTTTTTATAAAAAGGCAAGTATTTACTCTATAAAAATAAAATATAGTAAAAAATTTAGTTATTTTATTAATTTTTTATTTCATTTTCAAATAAATCAACAAAATAAGTTGACAAAATGATAAATTTATGTAAAAATAATGTGTAATGAAAAAAATCGGGGGAACAGAATTCTTTTGATTTTAATTTGTTATTATTAAGGCTGCCGAATGGCGGCGGATTGGAGATTAATATGAAAAAAATTATAAGCGGATGTCTTTGCACAGCTATTATTGCGGCAATGTGCAATGTTGGAGTGTATGCATATGAACCGCCAAAGGAAATTTGGAGTTCCTTCAATAAATATGCGGCGGCGATTGAGAGTAAGGATTATGAGAATATAATCAAGTACGGTCTTATGGATGTTGAAATTCTGGAAAAAGAGCCGGTGAACGAAACAACACAGAGTTGGCTGTGCGCAAGGTATCAGCATATCGGAGAGGCGTATGAAAAGCTTGGGGACTATGACAACAGTGCATTGATGTATGAAAAGCAGATTCCCATAGCAAAGGCAATAGGATGGACAGATTCGGAAAAGATTGCAAGAGCAAAATCTTTAAACTACAAAAGTAATATACAGCTTTATACAAAGACAACCGGAGCACAGGTTAATTTCGGTGCGATAAATGAACAGCTGAGCGGCGTATTGTTCGGAATATCTGCCGATTCATCAACAGACCAGACACAATGCTCCATGCAGTTGGTGTATCTTGAATACGGGGACACAAAATTTGATTGGATAAAGAGCGTTTTAAGGGCTGCCAACGAAAACGGAAAGGCAATTGAATTTGCATTTAATATGCCAAATCAGGGAAGTGACCTGTCAAGAATTATCAATGATACGGCATATCTTAATAATCTTGCCGATATGCTTGCGCAATATCCCAATGTGAAATATTTCTTCCGTTTCGGCGGAGAGGTTGATATTTGGGAAAATCGTGCCGATCCCGAGGAATACAAAAAAGCATTTATAACAACCGCTGATATAATTCATGCCAAGGTTAAAAATGCGGCAATGGTATTTTCACCCAATATGGTTTCAAGCTGGGACAGAGATATGATGGACTATTATCCGGGAGATGAATATGCAGATTGGATAGGCTTGTCATTATATATGATGAAGTATTTCCAAGGTATTGCCGACAGATCGGAGGATACAAAATATATGGAGGTTGTGTTTGCTTCCGGGGACAGTGCCGAGCCTGTTTTGATGCTCAAAAAGTTTATAGACACTTTTGGGGACAGAAAACCTATTTTGATTTCGGAATCGGGTGCTTCACATTACATAAGAACAGCAAACGAGTATGATACGGAGTGGGCGGCTTCAAGACTTAAAATGCTTTACAAATTTGTGCCTATGGTATATCCACAGGTAAAACTGATAGCTCATTTTGATACTGTAATAAGCAACGAAGTAAACGACTATTCTTTAAAGGATAATCAGACGATTCTCCAACTTTACAAAGAGCTTACATCGGATGATATATTTATAAAGAAAAGTGCAAACAATACCGTAGATATTTCCTATAAGCCGCTGGGAGATACAATTTATACCGACGGTTCTCCCATGGAAATATCGGCATATGCCCATGTTTTCGGAAAAACGGATTTAAAGGTAAATTATTATATTGACGGGAAATGGATTGCCGGAACAAGTGAGCTGCCTTATACAAAAACAATTGATATGTCAACAGCCGCATCGGGCGAGCATACCCTTAAGGTAACCTGTGAATCGGGCGGTAAAGAGGTTTATTCTAAGAACTTTAAGCTGATCGGACAGGCTAAGCAGCCGGGAATTACAATATATGTTGATGGAAAAGAGATTATATGTGAACAGCCGCCTGTAATTAAAAACGACCGTACAATGGTACCCTTAAGAGAAATATTTGAAGCATTGGGTGCTGATGTGGAATGGAACGGAGAAACCAGAACGGCAACAGCAACAAAGGGTTCAGAAGTGGTATCAATTCAAATAGACCAAAAACAATTGTTTAAAAACGGAAATGCGGAAGAAATAGATACTGCCGCTTGTATTATAAACAACAGGACTATGGTTCCTGCAAGAGCAGTGGCTCAGGCTTTCGGAGCAAATGTTGAGTGGAACGGAGCGGAAAAAAAGGTGCTTATAACCACCAAATGACGCAAAGCCGGAAAAAACGCAAGATTATTGTTTGCTCAATGAATTTTGATTTACGCCGGCCTATGGCAGCGTAACGGAGATTGAAATGAATATAATTGATATTGTAAAAAACACAATAATAAGTCACGATATGATAAAAAAGGGTGACAGAGTTCTTGTCGCTCTTTCCGGGGGCAGTGACTCTGCGGCAATGACAGATATTCTTGTAAAGCTGTCAGATGAGCTGGAGTTTACCGTCTGCGCCGCCCATATAAATCATAATATGCGAAAGGAAGCTTTGCATGACGAAAACTTTGTCAGAGCCTATTGTGAAAAAGCAGGAATAGAATGTTATGTGAAAAGTGCCGATGTTTTGGGATATGCAAAGGCACACGGCATTTCCTCCGAGCTTGCCGGAAGAAAAATTCGTTATGATTTTTTTGATGAGGTGAAGGGAAAATACGGTATCGACAAAATTGCTACCGCACATAATAAAAACGACAGTGCCGAATCGGTGCTTTTGCATCTTATAAGAGGCTGCGGTGTTGACGGACTTTGCGGGATTCCGTATATGCGTAAGGATATTATCAGACCGGTGCTTGATTTGACAAAGGCACAGATTGAAAAATACTGCCGTGACAATTCGGTTGAATTTGTTCAGGACAAAACGAATTTTGAAACGGATTATACAAGAAATAAAATAAGAAATATTATTTTACCGAGGATAACTGACATAAACGAAAACTTTATAAATACCGTCACAAACAATTCCTCAATTTTCAGAGAAACATCGGAATTTATGACGGAATATGCAAGGAGTGTTTATGACAAGATAAATGACAAAGGAAAGCTTGATGTCAAAATGCTTGGACGAGAGCATACAGCGCCGTCTCGAATTATAATACAGATGCTTTTTGAGGATTATACAAAGAGCGCCGAAAAGCTTCCGCTGAATTTTATTGACAGAATAATAACTCTTATAGGTAAAAATGTTTCTTCAAAGGCAATAAATCTTCCCAACGGCATATCCGCAAGAACAGAATACGGGAAATTATATTTTACAAAAACCGAAACCGAAAACAGCAATTATGAAATAAAAGTCAAATCGGGGGAAAAAATTTCTGTTCCCGGAACGGGATTTGAAGTTTTAATAAAGGAAGAAACTGTCAAGAATAAAAACAGGATAGATAAAATATATTTTTACAAGAAAAAAGGTACAGACCTTTATATCAGAAACAGAAAAAACGGCGATTGTTTTTATCCCGTCGGAATGACAGGCAGAAAAAAGCTTTCCGATTTGTTTTGCGATATGAAGATACCTGCCGGTGAGCGAAATAATGTTCCGTTGCTTACCGAAAATGATACTATTATCTGGGTAATGGGCATAAGATGTGATAGAAGATTTTCCGAAGGTGAAATTCTCATGTCGGCGCAGATTACGGAGAGGAGAAAGGATTAAATGCAAAGGAAAACAAGAAATATTGGGTCGTGGATTTTTGCCGCTGTGGTTGTAGTATTAATTTATTGGATTTTTATGGGAATGATGAACACAAAGAATACCATAGCATATTCCGATTTTATAAATCTTATAAAGGATGAGAAGGTAGTAAGAATTGATATGTGCGAAGATGAGGTTACCGCAAGAATAAAGACGGGAGATGAATCACAGATCTCATCGGTATCGGTAAGAATACCTTCAACCGACGCACTTTACGGCGATGTGGGAGAGGAAATAAGAAAACAGTCAAGAGACGGAGCACTTGTGGTAACGGTATGCGAACCGAAAATCTCGTGGATAAATTTCATTTCTCCGATAATAAGCATTATAATGCTTATTGTAATTATAATGTTTTTTGTTGCAAATACCGGCAGCAAGGGGGCGGGATTTACAAAAAACAGAGCCAAAATGATTGCGCCGGATACCAAAAAGACAAGATTTAACGATGTTGCCGGAGCAGTGGAGGAAAAGGAAGAATTACAGGAAATTGTAGAATTTTTGAAAAATCCCAAAAAATTTATAGATTTGGGAGCAAGAATCCCTAAGGGAGTTCTGCTTGTGGGCTCTCCCGGTACGGGTAAAACCCTGCTTGCAAGAGCCGTTGCCGGAGAGGCAGGAGTGCCGTTTTTCTCAATAAGCGGTTCCGATTTTGTTGAGCTTTATGTGGGTGTCGGTGCTTCAAGGGTAAGAGATTTGTTTGAACAGGCGAAAAAGAACAGGCCTTGTATAATATTTATAGACGAAATAGACGCTGTTGGAAGAAAAAGAGGAGCAGGCATGGGCGGCGGACATGATGAAAGAGAACAGACTCTCAATCAGCTGCTTGTTGAAATGGACGGTTTCGGAGCAAACGAAGGCATTATCATGATGGCGGCAACAAACAGACCGGATATACTCGATCCGGCGTTGTTAAGACCGGGAAGATTTGACAGACAAATTGTTGTAGACGCACCCGACGTTGTTGGCAGAGAAGAAATATTAAAGGTACATTCGAGGAAAAAGCCTCTTGATGAAAGCGTGGATCTTGCAAGAATTGCAAAGGTTACATCGGGATATACCGGGGCAGATTTGGAAAATCTTATGAATGAGGCTGCAATTTTTGCGGCACGAAGAAACAAACAAAAGATTGATTCTTCCGACATAGAGGACGCAAACTTAAAGGTTATGATGGGAGCACAGAAAAAATCACGTAAAATAACCGAAAAGGAAAGAAAGCTTACGGCATATCACGAAGCCGGTCATGCGATTATTTCAAAGCTTGTGGACAGCGAGGCAAAGATACATCAGGTATCAATAATACCGAGAGGCAGAGCCGGGGGATATACAATGTATACCCCTAAGGACGATGTATTTTATTCTTCAAAGGGTGAAATGATTAACGATATTATAAAAGCGCTGGGCGGAAGAGCCGCCGAGGAAATAATTCTTGACGATATAAGCACCGGAGCGTCAAACGATATTAAACAGGCGACAAACGTTGCAAGAGCTATGGTTACAAGATACGGAATGAGCGATAAACTGGGACTTGTATGCTATGACAGCAACGAGGAGGTATTCCTTGGAAGAGATTACGGTCATGCAAGGAACTATTCCGAAAAGTATGCCGCAGAAATCGATGATGAAATTGAAAGAATTATTTCCGAATTGTATGCGAAAACAAAACGGCTTATCGAAGAACATAAAAATGTTCTTGAAGCGGTTTCAAAGGAGCTGCTTGAAAAGGAAACGCTCAACGAGGATGAATTTGAAAAAATTTATCAGGAAAATGTATGATAAAAAGCATTGTTTTTTGAATAATAAGGCAATTGTATCATAAATGCATAATTTAAAGTGTATTTTTCTTTACAATATTTATCTTGATTATTCATAAATAATGTGTTATAATAAGTAATGGGAATGTCGGATTAATGGTATGTGTGATAAATTTACGGAGGAAATTTCAAGGTCTTATCTAAGGAGCTTCTGACCCGTGGCTTCTTTCACACCCCGATAAGCAAAATCGGAAAGGTTTCTTTGTAATTGTTATTCGGTTTGTCATGCGTATTATTAATACGGCAGCCCAATAATTTAATAAAAGGGCTTAATCGGGTCATGTTTTATGTATATATTATAAAATAATTAAGCCATAGCTTTTGAAAGGATTGATAATAACATGAAGGTAACAAAAGATACTATAATAATGGACGTTCTCAAGATGAATGCCGAAACGGCGCAGTTCTTTTTGAATATTGGGATGCATTGTCTGGGATGTCCGTCGGCGAGCGGAGAAAGCATAGAGCAGGCTTGCATGGTACACGGCGCCGATGCGGATAAGCTTGTAAATGATATAAATGAGTTTTTGGAAAAACAGGCATAATAAAGTTTACTCAGGCTGCATCGGGACGGTGTAGCCTTTTCTGTGTTTTAAGCAAACTGTTTTTTGGAGGTATGATTTTTAAATGTATACATCAGTTGTGGTGTTGATAATACTTATTTTGATGTCGGGATATTTCAGTGCGACCGAAACGGCATTTTCGGCGCTAAACAGAATAAAACTGAAAAATATGGCGATGGATTCAAACAAAAAAGCTCAGCTTGCTCTGAAGCTGTGTGATGAATATGACAAGCTTTTGTCAAGTATTCTGGTGGGAAACAATATTGTAAACATTCTGTCAACATCAATTGCAACGGCACTTTTTGTTGATCTGTTTAAAAACAACGGCGTTGCAGTTTCAACAGTTGTCATGACAATTGTTATACTTATTTTCGGAGAGGTAACGCCCAAGAGCATAGCAAAGGAAATGCCGGAAAAATTTGCGATTTTTTCAGCACCTTATATTAATGCTATCTGCGTTATTTTGACGCCGGTTACATTGTTTTTTGTTAAAATGAAAAATATAATTTCCGGTATTATCGGAATAAAAGGCGACAGCTCAATTACCGATGACGAGCTTTTGACAATGGTTAAGGAAGCCCAGGCGGACGGAGGAATAGACAAAAACGAAGGCGAGCTTATAACAAGTGCCATTGAGTTTTATGATCTTGACGTAAATGATATTCTGATACCGAGAGTTGATATTATTGCAGTTGATTACGAAATGCCGGTTGAAGATATAAATAATGTTTTTAAGGAAACGAGATTTTCAAGAATTCCTGTGTTTAAGGATACCGTTGATAATGTAATCGGGGTTATAAATCAAAAGGATTTCAGCTATTCGGTAATTGAGGAACATAAGCCGATAGATGATGTAATAAAGCCTGTTGTATATGTTGCCGGTAATATGAAAATTTCAAATCTGCTGACGCTTTTGCAGAAAAAGAAAACACACCTTGCTATAGTTACCGACGAATACGGCGGAACAGAGGGAATTGTTACCCTTGAGGACGTTATTGAGGAGCTTGTGGGTGAAATATGGGACGAATATGACGAGGTTACGGTTGACTATGTACGACTGGCAAAGGACTGCTTCAAGGTGTCCTGTAACGCCAATATAGATAAAATCTCCGATTTGTTTAATATAGAAATAGATTCGGAAAGCTCATCTGTTGGGGGATGGGTAATGGAAATGCTTGAAAAGGTGCCGGAGGAAAAGGATTCTTTTGAATACGGAAATATAACGGTTACCGTAACAAAGGCTGATGAAAGAAGAGCATTAGAGGTTATCATTGCCGCCAAGAGTGAGCCTGCGGAGGAAGAATGATATATATTTTTTTTCGGCTTCGCTCCATTTAGAAAGTTTTTTTTCATAAATACGGCCGATAAAAACTGCGGGTGCAGAGGATAGGCCTCTTTTGGCACATAAGCCTAAAAGACGCTTAAATAATAATAGAACAAGTCCTTTTGCCCACAGATGCAAGGCAAGAAAAATTAATTTGATTTTCATTTTATCCTCCGTTCCGCAATTCATTGCTAAAGGGCATAAATTGAAGATATGTACAGCCGTCATTTATTGATTAATAGTATTCTTCATACAGGATAATTTTATGCACGAAAGGAAAATAATAAATGAAAGATACGATAATAAAGGTAAGATACTGTGAAACGGACAGAATGGGAATTGTACACCATTCAAGATATTATCCGTGGTTTGAGGTGGCAAGAGATGAATTTATGACAGATATGGGAATATGCTATCGGGATTTGGAAAACCAAGGTTTATATCTGCCTTTAATAGAAACTCATTCAAAATATATAAAGCCGGCAACCTACGGTGACACCGTTATTATTAAATGCAGTCTTATAAAGTTGTCCGTTGTAAAGTGTACCTTTGAATATGAGGTGTACAGAGAATCGGATAATGAGCTTTTGAATATAGGCAGGACGCTTCATGCTTTCTGCGACCATGATATGAAGCCTATCAGTTTAAAGAAGAAATTCCCGGATACCTATGAGCTTCTGACGCATATTCTTAAAAAAGAGGAATAAAGAAAAAAATCGGCACTCTTACGCTTTATGCGTCGGAGTGTTTGCTGTTTTTATAAAAAAATTTATTTTTTTATAAAACTTTTTACGGATTTAAAGAGTCTTAGCATATGAGAGGAGGTTAATGATGAAAAAACAGCTGTTGGAAAATTATCTTCTTGAAAATATTGATTCTGCCTTTCGGTTTGCATATACATATACAAGAAACCGTGAGGAGGCGGAGGATGTAGTTTCGGAAAGTGTTATTAAAGCATTGAAATCCGTAAAAAGTCTTAAGGAAGAAAAAAACATAAAGCCCTGGTTCTATAAAATTATTGTAAATACCGCGCTTACACATCTTAAAAGAAACAGCAAGGTTGTTTACATAGATTATGACGAAATGGGTGAATTAAACGGCAGGGAGGATGACTATTCATATCTTTCCTTCGAAAGTATGATAAAAAATCTTGATATTAAGTACAAGGAAATAATAGTTATGCGTTTCTTTGAAAATATGCCTATAAAAGAAATTTCACAAGTCCTCGGTATTAATGAAAATACCGTCAAAACAAGACTTTACTCAGGACTTAAAAAATTGAAAATTCAATTGGAGGGTGATGTTTATGAATAAGCTTGAAGAATTAAAAAAAGAATACGAATCAATAAATGCAAGTGAAGAATTTAAAAAAGAAATCAGAAAAACGATTAAAAAAATGAAAGGATTTGGTGTTATGTTAAAAAGAACTGTTGGTATAGCGGCAGGTATGGCAGCTGCGTTTGTTGTGACGCTTAATTGTGTTCCGAGTCTGGCTGTTGCCGCGAGTGACGTTCCGGTTTTGGGTTCCGTTGTAAAGGTTGTTACCATGGGACGATTCGAGTTTAAGGACAAGGGATATGAAGCGGTAGTTGAAGCACCTAAAATTGAGGGTTTGCTTGACAAGGATTTGGAAAATAAGCTGAACAAGGAATTTAAGGAAAATGCAGAGGCGGTTATTGCCGCCTTTGAAAAGGATGTTAAGGAAATAAAGGATGAGTTCGGTGACCAAGAGGTTCATTATGGTGTTGATGCGGATTATGCTATAAAGACGGACAACGAGGATATTCTTGCAATCGACACCTATATCGTAAATTTTGCCGGTTCGTCCTCCACAAAGCACAGTTTTTATAATATCGACAAAAAAAGCGGCAGACTTCTTGAGCTTAAGGATATGTTTAAGGAGGGCGTAGATTATATAACACCCGTAAGCGATTATATAGCAGAGGAAATGAAGAGAAGAAACGAAGAGGAAGAAGGAATGTTTTGGGTAGGAAAACAGGAGGAAGGCTTTGACGGATTTGAGAAGATAAAGGAGGATCAGAATTTCTATATAAATGACAGCGGAAGCATTGTGATTTGTTTTGATAAATATGAGGTTGCGGCAGGAGCACAGGGTTGCCCGGAATTTGAAATTCCGAAAAGTGTTGTTGAAGGTATTAATAAATAATGCTCACTGAATAAATGCGATTTTCAATCGCATTTAGAGAGGGTGTAAAATTAAGTGTGTAAGTTATAAAAAAATAACTTATGCACTTTTCTTTTTTTGAAAAGTGTGATAAAATAGAAAGGAAGAAAAAAATGGAGAATGTAGAAATGGCAAGAAAGAAAAGAAACCCTCAAGCTGT
>JAXEIW010000077.1:0-24917 GCA_034101885.1 Clostridia bacterium
TAATTGCCTTTATAATATGCATATAATTATTTCACAGAGGTGGTTAATATGAATTTTACAGGAAAAACAGCAATATCCACAGGTGCTGCTTCAGGCATGGGACTTTTGTTTGCACAGAATTTTACAGAGCTTGGCGGCAATGTTGTTATGTGCGATGTAAACGAAACGGTTTTACAGGAAAAGGTCAAAGAAATCAACGACAAGGGACAGGGCAAGGCAATAGGAGTTATATGCGATGTAAGAGATTATGCACAGGTATGCGCCGCAAGGGACAAGGCGGTTGAAGCGTTCGGAAATATTGATATTATGGCAAACTTTGCAGGAGGCACGGCAAGACGTATGCTCAATGTCGGCTGGGAAGCGGATTTTCCCGATGTTCCGATTGATGTATTTGACTGGGGACTTGATGTAAACTTAAAAGGACCGTTCTATTTTGCTCATGCGGTTTTAAAACAGATGAGAGAACAAAACAGCGGTTTAATTATTAATATCGGTTCAATCACAGGTGCTGAGGGTGACGGACAAGGTATGGATTATGCCACAGCAAAGGCAGGACTGATGTACGGTCTTACGAAATCGATCGCACAATACGGAGCGCCGCATAATATAAGGTGCGTCTGTATTTCACCGGGACCGGTTCTTACAAGAGCTGCTATGGCAAATATGAAAACGCTTATAAGCAGAGCAGCAGATCCGCAGGAGATTATTGATTTAATTTTGTTTGTAGCGTCTGATAAAGGGCAGTTTATAAACGGTGAAAACATAATGATTGACGGCGGCAGAAATGCGGCAGGAAGGAATTGTTGATTATGAATCAGTCTTTTTTTGATAATGATAAAGCTTTGCTTACTGTTATGGTTCAGGCAGACAATCCCGACAGAATAAAAGAACTTATAGACAAGTCCGTTCCCGAAGGAGCGGAGGCTTTCGGAATGCAGTTTGAGCAAATGAAAAGCGAATACAGGACAAAAGAAATTTACAAGGATTTGTTTGCATATACCAAGGATAAGCCGGTATATGTGACAAACTACAGGCATACCTCAAACGAGGGAAAAACCGATGATATGCTCGCAGCGGAGCTTATTGAACTTGCAGAATGCGGAGCGGATCTGTGTGATGTTATGGGTGACTACTTTGACAGACAGCCCGATGAGGTTGCTGTTGATAAAACGGCAATAGAAAAGCAAAAGGAGCTTATAAGGAAAATTCATGACAAGGGCGCAAAGGTTCTGATGTCCTCGCACGTTTTAAAATATATCCCGGCAGAAAGAGTTCTTGAAATTGCGCTTGAGCATCAGAGCCGAGGAGCAGATATATGCAAAATAGTTACCGGTGCGGATACAATGGAACAGCAGATTGAAAATCTTAAGATTATAAATATGCTTAAGGAAAATCTGAAAATTCCGTTTCTGTTCCTATGCGGCGGCGAATGTGGCATTTTAAGAAGAATAGGCGGAGAACTTGGATGCTGTATGTATCTGTGCGTTTATGAGTATGACGAGCTTGCAACGGCATCACAACCTATTTTGAAAAAAATAAAGATGATAAGAGATAACATGAAATAAAATTATTTGATGAGGTAAAAATTATGAATTTTACAGATAAAACAGCACTTGTCACAGGTGCGGCTGTCGGAATAGGACGTGCGGTAGCATTAAAATTAGCACAAGAGGGGGCAAATCTTGTACTTGTGGATATCAATGCTGAAAAGCTTTTGGAGTTAAAAAATGAATTAAAAACCTACTCCGATAATATTATGACCTATGAATGTGATGTTACAGATGAAAACACCGTATATGAAATAATCGCTAAAGCCGAAAAAGCATTTGGAAAAATAGATATTCTTGTGAATAATGCGGCACTTTGGCGCTGTTGGTCGCTGTTTGTCGATACACCGACAGATGAGTGGAAAAAGTTCATTGATGTAAATATTATGGGAGTGGTTTACTTCACAAAAGCCGTATTGCCCAAAATGCTTGAAAACGGTTACGGCAGAATTGTAAATGTCGCTTCGGTTGCAGGTGTTTACGGAAATGCAAACATGGTCCACTATTCTGCAACGAAAGGTGCATTGATTGCCATGACAAAAGCACTTGCAAAGGAGGTTGCCGATAAAGGTGTAATTGTTAACTGTGTATCCCCCGGAAGCGTTAGTCCCAGTGAAAACACAGATATGAATTATTTTGAAAAAAGCGAGCTTTCTTTCATGGGCAGAACAGGAACAGGTATGGAAAACGCAAATCTGATATGCTTTCTTGCAAGTGATGAGGCAAGCTACATATCGGGACAAAATATTCAGATAGACGGTTGCAGAAAAAAACAGTAAAGCGGTTAAATCCTATACCTTTTTCTCATCTCTTTAGGAGTCATGTTAAAATACTGCTTAAACTTTTTTCTGAAATATGTAGTTGAGCTGAACTGCATTAAATCGCTGATATATTCTATCGGTTTATCGGTAGTAATAAGAATATCCTTTGCTTTTTCAAGCAAAATCTTATTTCTCAGCTGATTAAGCGTAATATCGGAAGACTTTTTAAATGCCGAATATAAGGCGGCTTCACTTATAGCGCAATTTTTTGCAAGCTCTGAGGTTTTTGCATATGGATGATGTATTAAATATTTTTGCGTATTCTCTACAATTTCCTTAGTACGGCATAAAGTCTTATGCAACATTGTCGGCAGCAGTATGCCTACCAATGTATATAACGCACCTATATCATAAGCCGATAAACGCATACGGCTTGCAAGCAAATGAAAAATTTCTACAGCTTTATCATTATTCGGCACTATCTGAACAGGATAAGTCTTATTATCAAAGTTCGGTAAATAAAGAAATCCCAAAGAAATAAATTTTATTTTGGGATTTCCATACCAATAGGACTGATAGCTGCACTCATTCGGAATATAAAAAATATCTCCCGTATTAATTTCCACAGTTTCGGATTCGGTTGTTATTTTGCAATTTCCGGAAATCATATAAGCAAAAAAATGGCTTGGTGCGCCTGTGCGGTTATCTGTGTGATGAAATTCATCAAATTCTATTGTGCGGAATATAAAACCGTTCGAGAAAATTATATCATTCATAGCAAAACACCCCATAATAGTTATAGAAAATTACCTTATTTTTTATAGAATATCATATTTTAATACAAAAGTCAATATGGTATAATGACTGTAATAAAAAAGGAGGTTTTCTTATGGAGTTTAAGCAAATTGTATTTACAGAGAAAAACAAAGCAGAGCTTTTAACGGTAGATTTAAAAGAACCTGCGCCAAACGAGGTTATGGTCGAAACAATGGTTTCAACCATAAGCTGCGGAACCGAACGAGCAAACATAACCGGTGATCCGAATGTAAACGCATACGGAGCATCACAGGTGGTATTTCCCAGAGCATCAGGTTACAACAGTTCCGGAGTAGTTGTAAAAAAAGGCAGCAATGTAAAAAGTGTTGAAATTGGCGACAGAGTAGTTGTATTTTGGGGGCAGCACAAGAACTACAACATTGTACCCGAAGAACGTATTGTAAAAATTGAAAATGATTCAATCAGCTTTGAAACGGGCGCAATGAGCTTCATATCAACATTTCCCATGGCTGCAATAAGAAAAACAAGGTTGGAAATAGGCGAAAGTGCAATTGTTATGGGGCTTGGTATTTTAGGAATGATAGCGGTTAAGCTGCTGCGTGCTGCCGGTGCGGTTCCGATAATTGCAGCCGATCCCAATCCGAAAAGGAGAGAAATAGCATTACAAAACGGTGCAGACTATGTATTTGATCCTCTATGTGAAGGCTTTGCGGATAAAGTAAAAAATGTAACAGGAGGAGGCGTGAATGTTGCAATTGAGGTCACGGGGGTTGGAGCCGGATTTAACGAAGCTCTCGACTGTATGGCAAAATTCGGACGTGTAGCACTTTTAGGCTGTACAAGAAATTCCGATTTCACAGTTGACTATTATAAAAAAATTCACGCTCCGGGAATTACGGTAATCGGAGCACATACACTGGCAAGACCGGACGTAGAGTCTCACCCCGGTTGGTTTACACATCGTGATGACATAAAAACAGTACTTAAGCTTTGCGGCGGCAACAGACTTTGTTTGGATAATATAATAGAAGAAACACACTCTCCCAAAGAGTGTCCGGAGGTATACAATCGTTTGATTTATGATAAAAACTTTCCTATTGTTGTTCAGTTTGATTGGAGGCGGCTTAAATGAGTAAAATTAAAATAGCGCAGATCGGAGCAGGACACGACCACGCAACGGCTGCAATTACAACATTAAAACTGCAAAGCGATATTTATGACCTTATAGGTTATGCCGTAGTTGACGGTGATGAAACTGTTTATGCAAATAGTCAATCGGCATATGAAAATGTAAATAAAATGACAGTTGAAGAAATACTAAGCTATCCGGGGCTTGACGCGGTGTGTATCGAAACAGAGGATAGACATCTTACCGAATTTGCCATAAAAGCGGCTGAAAAGGGTTTACATATACATATGGACAAGCCGGGCAGCGAATCGGATAAGGATTTTGACAGACTGATTGATTTGGTTAAAGAAAAAAAATTGGTTTTTCATACGGGTTATATGTACAGATACAATCCGGCGGTTATAAAGCTTAAGGAGGATATTAAATCCGGTAAGCTGGGCGAAATATATGCCGTTGAGGCACAGATGAATTGTATTCATCCTGTAGAAAAACGGAAATGGCTCGGAAATTATCCGGGAGGAATGCTTTATTTCCTCGGATGTCATTTGATAGATTTGGTATACAGCATTTGCGGCGAGCCGCAGGAGGTGATACCTCTCAGTATGCCTATCGGCACCGATGGCGTTGACGCCGATGATTTCGGTATGGCGGTGTTTAAGTATAAAAACGGCGTTTCATTTGTTAAAAGTACGGCTGTTGAAATAGGCGGCTTTGAGCGCAGACAGCTTGTTGTATGCGGAACAAAGGGGACAGTGGAATTAAAACCATTTGAATGGCTTGGCGGAGAGAAACCCGGTGTACTCCAGCCGCAGATAACAGGCGTGAGAGAAGCATTTAGTAATAGTTGGCATGATAAAGGTAAATATCATGATACACAGGTATACGGCAGGTATGATGCAATGCTTCGCGCATTTTCTGAATATGTGAACGGTGAAAAGAAAAATCCGTATAATTACGAATATGAAAGAGCGCTGCATAAGCTGATACTGAAGGCTTGCGGACGATAAGGATGATAATAGAATGAAAAGTGTTTTATTGATAGCCGGCGGTGGCACGCTTGGGAAATACACCTCTGCTGAGCTTCTCCGGCTTGGCTACCATGTAGACATTATATGTCTTGAGGACAATGTATCGGATAACGATCGGCTTTGCTATTATAAGGGTTATGCGGAATTGGAATATTTGAAAGAATTCTTAAAGGGCAGACGTTATAATGGAATTGTAAACTTCATTCATTACGAGGATGTAAATACATATAAGCCTGTTCACAAGCTGTTGTCGGAAAATACAGAACATCTGATTTTTCTGTCATCATACAGAGTCTATGCTGACCTCGAACATCCGATAACCGAAACTTCTCCGACTCTTTATGATATCGTAAGGGATATGGACTTTTTGGAAAATGAGAAATATGCCGTCCCAAAGTCAAAAGCAGAATTATTTATCAGAAATGAAAGCGGTACAAAAAACTGGACAATAGTTCGGCCGGTAATTTCATTTTCGGACAGGCGGTTAGATATTGTAACCGTTTCCGGAAGATTAGTACTCGAACTCACAGAAGCCGGCAAGGAAATACTTCTTCCGAAAGAGGCAAAAAATCTTACTGCCGGACTTGACTGGGCAGGAAATTCGGGAAAGCTCATAGCAAATCTTTTGTTGAATGAAAAAGCTTTTGGTGAGGCGTTTACCGTTTCGTCCGCACAAAATTTGACATGGGGAGAGGTGGCAGATATATACACCGAACTTTCCGGTGCGACATTCAATTGGGTTGATACCGAACGATATATTGAAGAATATCCATGGCTAAAGGACAATCCCTGGATTTTAAAATACGATCGTCTATTCGATCGAAAGATTGACAATTCCAAAATTTTGGAAGTAACAGAACTAAAAAAAGAAAACTTTACTCCTATACGAGATGGAATAAAATACGAACTTGAAAAAATAAACAAAAGTGAGGGAAACAATAATGAAAGCAATACTTGTAAACGATGACAAAAGCTTAAGATGGGATAATGTACCCGATCCCAAAATCAAAAATGACGAGGTACTTGTTGAAATTCATGCGGCTGCGTTAAACCGTGCGGATTTAATGCAAAGAGAGGGAGATTACCCCCCTCCTCCCGACTGTCCCGAATGGATGGGACTTGAAATTGCCGGGAAAATCGTTGAAATGGGTGAGGATGCAAAGGCAAAATCAAACTGGAAGATAGGCGACAAGGTCTGTGCACTTTTGGGCGGTGGCGGATATGCAGAATATGCGGCGGTTAAGTACGATATGCTTATGCCTGTTCCAAAAAGCTGCTCAATGGAAGAAGCTGCTGCAATTCCCGAAGCCTTTGCGACAGCATATCTTAACCTGTTTATTGAAGGAAAAATCAAGCCCGGAAACACCCTGCTTATGAATGCCGGAGCATCAGGACTTGCAAGCGTTATAATTCCAATGGCAAAAGCATTCGGTATAAGAGTAATTACAACAGTTTTATCTGATGAAATTGCCGTGTCCATAAAGCATCTTAACGCCGACAGAGTTGTGGTGACAACAAAGGAGGATATTTCAGATGTTCTTAAAGAAGAGCTTGAAAATGGTCACGGCGTTGATGTTGCAATCGACTGTCTCGGCGGAGAAATTATGGGAAAATGCATTCATTACTTAACACATGGTGCAAGATGGATAATGATTGCGGCTCTTGCAGGACAGAAAACAGAAATTGACCTTAAAAATATTTATGTGAGAAATGTAAGAATCATAGGCAGTACTCTACGCTCCAGAACACCCGAAGTTAAGGCACAAATTCTTTCCGAGCTTTTGGAAAAGGTATTCCCCAAAATTGAGAGCGGCGAGGTTAAGCCCACAATTTATAAAACCATGCCGATAACCGAAGCAGAAGCGGCACATGATATTTTGTACAAGGGTCAGAATGTAGGAAAGGTAGTTTTGACGGTAAAATGAAAACGCTTGAAATTATTCCGATAGAGTACGGCAAGTCGTTTTTATCCGAGAGCATGATATTTCAGAACGGGGCGAAGGAAAAATTTCGCCCCATTGTGTTTATGATATATCTGATTAAAACGCAAAACAGATTGATTTTAGCCGATGCAGGCTGCGAAACTATGCCCTGCTTTGATATGCAGGATTTTATAGGGCCGATCAAGGCTCTTGAGAAGTTGAATATAAAGCCGGAGGATATTACCGATGTTATCATAACCCATGCACATCATGATCATATTGAATGTGTGAAATATTTTAATAATGCAAGAATACATATTCAAAAAGACGAATATGAAAATGGGAAAAACTACTTAATACCCGAACTCAATATATGCTTATTTAATGAAGAAACCAAAATTTGCGATAACATAAAGGCTGTAAAAATAGGCGGTCATTCCATAGGTTCATGCATTGTAGAAATAACCGATAACAGAGATAAATTTATTATAGCCGGTGACGAATGTTATTTGCGTGAATGCCTGCAAAAGCAAATTCCGACAGGCTGTTCATACTGTCCTCAAAAAAGCAAAGCTTTCATTGAGAAATATTCAAAACAAGAATACACAGTTTTTCTCAGTCACGATAAATAATGCTCACTGAATAAATGCGATTTTCAATCGCATTTAGAAAAATTATGACTATTGTCAAATTTTTTCGTGTAAAATCAAAGATTTTACACAGTTCGCATTGATAAAGACTGCTGAAATAAATATTTTGGGAGCAAAATATTTATTAATGGTGCAAGTTTTTTTGCAAAAATGCACAAAACCCTTGCACCCAAACAATTCTGAAACGCTTGTAAGCCGCTATGCGGCTGCGTTTCATAATTGTTCAGCAGTCATTAAATAGATAAAAATTAAAAACAACAAAATAAAAAACCGAACAAATAACAGTTCGGTTAAAAATGGAGCTACTGGTCAGAATCGAACTGACAACCTGCTCATTACGAATGAGCTGCTCTGCCATTGAGCCACAGTAGCAAACACTGTAAAATAAGATATATACTGCGCAGAAATTAACTGCGCAGTAATTATATTCATAATATCTAATTAGAGAGCATAGACTTAGCTATTTCATTAATCACTTTGCCATCGGCTCTGCCTTTGGTTTTAGGCATAACCGCTGCCATAATTTTACCCATATCCTTCATAGAGGACGCTCCTGTCGCGGTTACTGCCTCCGCAACTATTGCTTCAAGCTCATCTCTTGTAAGCTGTTTGGGCAAATATTCCATCAATACATCCATTTCAGCCTTTAGCTCGGCTATTAAATCTTCACGACCACTCTTTTCATAATCCGGCAGGGAATCTCGTCTTTGTTTAAGCTGTTTTGCTATAACATCCAAAATACCCTCATCGTCAAGAGTTATTTTATTATCTTTTTCAACTTGCAGCACACCGGCTCTTACCATTTGTATTACATTCTTACGGACAGTATTCTTGTCCTTCATTGCAGTTTTTAAATCTTCTGCCAATCTTTCTTTAAGTGCCATTTTCTTTGCTTCCTTATTTAAACTTTCTCTTACGGGCTGCTTCAGACTTTTTCTTACGTCTTACGCTTGGCTTCTCGTAGTGCTCACGCTTTCTGATTTCAGACATAACGCCTGATTTGGCGCATTGACGCTTAAATCTTCTTAAAGCACTATCCAATGATTCATTATCTTTAACACGAATTTCAGACATTTATTTTCCCTCCCTCCGGTTGGTCATTTCTCCGGATGTCTGATGAAAAATGAAATTACAATCTAAATTGCTACCTTACTATTATACATTATTTTACATGGTGATGTCAAGAATTTTCAAAAAAATTTTTTAATTTTTTTGATTTTTGTAATATTTAACCAATATTAACCGGCAGGCCATCCGAATTGTCTGCCCCCTGTTAGGTGAAAATGCAGATGATTTACAGTCTGTCCCCCATCTTTGCCGCAATTGTTAATAACACGGTAACCCTTTTGGTCAAACCCAAGTTTTTTTGCTATTTGAGGAATTACTTCAAAAATTTTGGCAACATACATACTGTTTTCGGCATTTAACTCATTTGCCGACGAAATATGTTTTTTGGGTACTAAAATAACGTGATAAGGAGCCTGAGGTTCAATGTCATTAAATGCATACACATATTCATCCTCATACACCTTTGTCGAAGGGATTTCACCCTTTATAATTTTACAGAATAAACAATCTTCCATTTCATATCTGCCTTTCTTGTTTAATTTTTTTTATCTTAGAATTTTTTTGACAGTGTTTGCAGTATTCGACAAGCTCGCAGTTTTCGCAGTCGGGATTTCTTGCCTTGCAGCGAACTCTTCCGTGATTAACAAACTGATGGCAAAGCTTCAGCTGCCTTTCGGGCGGAATAAGCTTTTTCAAATCATATTCTATCTTTTCCGGCTCTGTGTTCGTGGTAAGCCCTATTCTGTTCGACAGCCTTATACAATGTGTATCCACAACAACAGCCGGTTTATGAAAAATATCTCCCAAAACAAGATTTGCGGTTTTTCTGCCTGTTCCCGCAAGAGTAAGCAAATCTTCCATGGTATCGGGGACATTGCCGTCATATGTGTCTATCAAGCGACGACAGCACAAAACAATATTCTTTGCCTTGTTTTTGTAAAAGCCGATAGAACGTATATCCTGTTCCAGCTCCTTAATATCGGCATTGGCATAGGCATACACATCGGTATATTTTTTAAACAAATCGCTTGTAACAATATTTACACGCGCATCTGTACACTGCGCCGACAGCTGTGTGGCTATAAGCATTTCCAAAGGATTGGAATAGTTTAAAGTACATTCTACATTTGGGTATATTTCATCTAAAATGTTCATTACACCTTCGGCTCGTTCCGCTTTTCTCATAACTACACAATGCTCCTCCTTTGCCTTCATATTCTTAATATATTATACTACTAAAAATACAATTTTTCAATACTTTTTTCTAAAAATTTATCAAATCATCAAAAAAACGCACAGCAATGAACATAGTATTTAAAAAGTCCTTTAAACTGCACAAAAATGCGGCTTAGAGGACTTTTGGCTTTTAAATTTTTAAACTGTCAAATTCAGGTTTATAATACCATCTGCATTTGTCAAATCTCTTTTAATTATTTAACCGGTGTCAAATAAAATATCCGGAAAATTCATTAAAAATCATTTTAAAATCTTCTAAACGGGCAACTCCCCTCAAAACGGCTCTAACAGAAAAAATCCCTGTATTTCTGTATACAATCGGCAATAATCTTCTCAGCATCCTCGTGTCCCAGCACCTCACTTACTACCGTTTCCTTTTCCTCCAGTGATTTATATACCTTGAAAAAGTGAGATATTTCCTCAAAGGTATGAGATGCAAGCTGTGATATATCGGTATAACAGGTCAGCGACGGATCGTTAAACGGAATTGCTATAATTTTTTCATCTCTCATGTCATTGTCAATCATGTTTATAACTCCTATAGGATAACAGCGAACAAGCGTCATAGGTACAATCGACTCTTGACAAAGTACCAAAACGTCAAGAGGATCGTTATCGAACGCATAGGTTCTCGGTATAAAACCGTAGTTCGCCGGATAATGTGTAGAGGTATAAAGAACTCTGTCAAGACAAAGCATACCTGTTTCTTTGTCCATTTCGTACTTATTTTTTCCACCCTTAGGTATTTCTATACAGGCCACAAAGTCTGTTGGTGATATTCTTTTAGGGCTTATATCATGCCATATGTTGCTCATTTGTAATTCCGCCTTTCAATTGTTCGTGTAGATATTTATTACCTTTATTATAACACAATTAATATAATTTGTAAATCTTAAAGTATATTTTTCCGAGAAAACAGAAAAATATTTACATATTGTATAAACATAAGCAATATTTTAACTTTTTATTTGTTTTCCGGTACCATCTATGATATAATTCTCTTTGTAAATAAGTTCGGAAACGGTGCAGAGAGTGTGCTTTGATGAAAGGTCGGAAATTATTTTAGGGAGAACTTTTGCGGTATTTTTTGTACCTGAATGCATGAGAATAATACTTCCGTTTTCCGTTTTTGAAAGAACGCGGCTGTAAATATCATTTTCGGAGGCATCGCCGTAATCTATGCTGTCAACCGACCATTGTATGTAATACCGTCCACTTTCATCGCATACCTGTACGACATTATCGTTGTATTCCCCGTATGCGGCACGAAAAAGCACAGGCTTGGTTCCGGTAATGGAATAAAGAAGATTATCACACTTGTCAATGTCGGAAAGTATTTTTTCTTTGTTCCATTTGCTGTAGTGATCGTGTGCATAAGAATGGTTTGCAATTTCATGTCCCTTTTCGTAAATCAGTTTTACGCTTTCGGGATATTTTTCCGCCCATTCACCCACAATAAAAAAAGTGCATTTTACACTGTATGCATCAAGAGTGTTGAGAATACTGTCAATATCGTCGTCATTCCATGCGCAATTAAAGGTCAGGGCGATTTTATTGTCATTTCTGTCAACACAGTATATGGGAACTTCTCTGTTTCCTACCTTGAACACAGGTTTTATGCCGTTTGCCGCCGTAAATACAGTCAACACGATAAGTGCGGCAATGGCTATGTACAGGTGTTTGCTTTTCAGCACAAATAATCTCATACTAAACCTCCATTCGGCTGATTTTCAGCTGATAAATCATAATATGAAAAAGAAATTAAATTATTTTTCCGTTAAATCATATGTTTTTTTTAGGTTAATTATGATTATTATTTGGTTGTTTAATATTATTGAGAAAATCTTTGGTCGGCGGATAAACAGCACAAAAGTTAAAACTGCCCGACTTTACTCAAATTAAGAATATATGCCGTAAAACAGCGGCGGAACGGAGGATAAAAATGTCATATGTAACATTGGGAAGTACGGGAATAAAAGTTATAAAAAACGGGTTCGGCGCATTGCCTATTCAAAGAGATACCACCCAAGACGCTGTTGCAATTTTAAGGCGAGCTTATGAGGGCGGAATAAGATTTTATGACACGGCAAGATTTTACACCGACAGTGAGGAAAAAATCGGGATTGCATTCGAAAAAATAAGAGATAAGGTTTTTATTGCCTCAAAAACAGCAGCTGAAAATGTTGATGATTTTAAAAAGGACTTGAATACAACTCTTAAAAATCTGCGTACCGATTACCTTGATCTGTATCAATTTCACAATCTCCCCTTTGTCCCCAAACCGGGAAATGAGCTTTACTCTGCAATGGAGGAGGCAAAAAAAGAGGGGAAAATACGTCATATAGGAATGACAAACCATCGGCTGAATCTCGCATGGGAGATAATAGAATGCGGCGGGTATGAAACATTGCAGTTTCCTTTTTCGTACCTTGCAGGTGAACAGGAAAAAGAGCTTGTTAATGCCTGTAAGAAGCATAATATGGGATTTATTGCAATGAAGGCGCTTGCCGGCGGTCTTATTAACAATTCGGCGGCGGCATATGCATACCTTGACCAATTTGACAACGTTTTGCCTATATGGGGAGTTCAGAGAATGAATGAGCTTGAGGAATTTTTGTCC
This sequence comes from Clostridia bacterium, assembly GCA_034101885.1. GTDB lineage: Bacteria > Bacillota > Clostridia > UBA1381 > UBA1381 > RGIG1988. The sequence goes on from JAXEIW010000077.1 coordinate 12,739, forward strand.
TATAACGAAAATCCGCCAAAAATGACCGATGAAATAACAGATGTTATAGAAAGGGACAGAAAAGAGCTTGCGGGAGATTTTTGCCGCGGATGTGGGTATTGTATGCCCTGTCCGGCGGGAATAGAGATAAACAATATGGCAAGAATGTCGCTGTTGCTCAGACGTTCACCGTCACAGCTGCAGCTTACGGAGGAAGTGCAGAAGAAGATGGAAAAGGTTAAAGACTGCATGAACTGCGGAAGATGCAAAAGCAAGTGCCCGTACGGCCTTGACACACCGGCACTTCTCAGAAAAAATTACGAAGACTATATAAATGTAGTAAACGGCAAGACATTAGTATGATAACTTGGAAAATAAGCGGCACAAAGGAGTAAGATATGAAATACATTGAAAAATTTCTGATAATAGCTGTTATCTCTTTTCTGGGAGAGCTGTTGAATTATATAATACCTCTCCCTGTTCCGGGAAGTATTTACGGTTTTTTAATACTCTTTATATTGCTTGTACTAAAGGTAATTAAAGTCGATGAAATACGTCCCGTTACCGATTTTCTTCTGAGCATAATGCCTATAACATTTATTGGTCCCGGTGTAGGTCTGATAGTATCGGCAGGCGAACTAAAATCAATGGCAATTCCTGCATTAATTTCAATTACGGCAGGAACGGCTGTTATTTTGAGCATCGTATCTCTTGTTGTGGAAATGGTATTAAAAAGGGACAGTAAATCCAAGAAACCGAAACAAAAAACAAAATGATAATATTTGAATAAAGAAGGTAAAAAAATGAGTGAATTTTTAGGAATGTCGACCTATTTCGGATTTGTTATAAGCATATGTGCGTATGTTATCGGAATACAATTAAATAAAAAATTCAAGCTCGCAGTATTAAATCCGCTGCTTATCGCCATTATAATTACAATAGCAGTCTTGCTTGCCGGAAACATAAGTTATGAAGAATACAATGCCGGCGCAAAATATATAACGTATCTTCTTACTCCGGCAACCGTGGCATTGGCTGTGCCGCTATATGACAAATTAAAGATCTTAAAAAATAATTTCAAAGCAATTACTCTCGGAATAGTATCGGGTATAATAACAAGCTTTGTTACCAATCTTATAATATGCGTATTTTTCAAATTATCACACGAACAATATATTACTCTGCTTCCGAAATCAATAACCACGGCAATCGGAATGGAGCTTTCGGCGGAATTTGGCGGAAGCCGTACAATAACAACCGCGGTTATCGTAATAACGGGAATTGCCGGCAGCGTTATGGGGGAGAAGATATTTAAGCTTTTAAATATAAAAAATCCTATTGCAAAGGGAGTTGCGCTCGGTTCCGCATCACACGCCATAGGTACGTCAAAGGCAGTTGAATTGGGAGAAACCGAGGGCGCAATGGCAGGCTTATCAATTGCCGTATCGGGAATTTTAACGGTAATCGCAATGAATATATTTACTTTATTTTATTGAACAGATATTAATGGGGGATCTATATATGAACACCGGAATTATAAAAAAATATTTGGGAGGCAAAAATTTCTGGAAACAAACTGCCGTTCTTGCCTTTCCTATAGCCTTGCAGAATTTATTGACAAGCTCTTTCACTCTTGTTGATACAATAATGGTGGGACAGCTGGGCGATGTAGCTCTGTCGGCGGTAGGTATGGCAGGTCAGTGGAGCTGGCTGTTAAATATGGTTACCTTCGGAATATGCTCAGGTTCGGCTGTTTTTGTGTCCCAATACTGGGGTGCGGAGGATACCAAGGGAATACATAAAATATGCGGTTTGTCGGTGATTATAGGAATTATTATATCATCGATTTTTATGCTGATGGGGTTTTTTATACCGGACAAAGTGGTAAGCATATTTAACCGTGACAGTGAAATAATAAAAACCGGAAGCGCATATTTAATAATAGCCTGTTTTTCCTATCCCGGCACCGTTTTAAATAATATTTTGGGTGCTGTTCTGCGTTCTTCGGAAAATGTTAAACTGCCTGTTTTTGCGGCGCTTATTACAACCGTGACAAATGCCGTTTTGGATTACGGTCTTATTTTCGGGGCATTCGGACTTCCTCAAATGGGTGTCAGAGGTGCGGCTTTGGCAACCTGTATTTCAGCATGGATAGGTCCTGTGATATTAATTACCGTATCATTCTTCAAGAAAAACATACTCGTTGCACCGATAAGGGAATTTTTTGCATTTAACAAATCACTTATAAGAAGCTTTGCATTAACCGCAGCCCCGGTTGTTTTTAACGAAACAATGTGGGGGCTCGGCACATTTTTATACAATGTAATATTTGCAAACCTCGGATATGAAAACTATGCTGCGGTTACAATAATGAAAACCATAGAAAACATAGCATTTGTATTCTTTATAGGTTTATGTAATGCCTGCTGTGTTATGCTCGGAAAAAACATAGGTGCCGGAAATGTTGAGGATGCCGTAAAATATTCCAAAAGATTCGGGGTTCTTATTCCTTTGATGGGAGTAATTGTGGGCGGTATTATGATTGTATTGAGAGCGCGCCTTGTGGGGCTGTTCAATCTTACCGGAGAGCTTACATCTGTTACTGTACACGCCGCCGAAACAATAATGCTTATATATGCCTTGGAGCTTCCCATAAGAAACATACCTTATACCTTTATAGTCGGAATATTCAGATCGGGAGGAGATACGGTCAACGGTGCAAAATTTGATATTTTAAGCCTTTGGTTTATCGGGCTTCCGCTTACTGCGATTATGGCATTTATAGTTAAAGCTCCGTTTATTGTCGTGTATGCCGCCATGTATATCGGAGAAGATTATTTAAAAGCATTTTTGTGTTTAAAACATTATAAAACATATAATTGGATAAAGCCTGTTACCGAATCGGGTAAAGAAAGCCTTGAAAGGTTCAAAGAAAAAAGAGCATTGGTATGATGTATATACAGTTTGCTCGGCAATTTACATATTGTTGAAAAATACCTTCATCTGTATAAATGAAAGGTAAAATTTCCGGTATTAGGCTATATTTCTTTAAGAGTGAAAGTATTTTTGCTATAAGAAATAATACCGTCCTTTTGCATCTTTGACAGCTCACTGCACATAGCGCTTCTGTCAACTGCAAGAAAATCGGCAAGCTGCTGCCTGTTAAAGGGTATCGTGAAGGTTGCGCTTTTCGCTTTTACCGATTGGTCCGAAAGATATGAAAACAGCTTTTCACGGGTTGTTCTTTGGGACAGATACCCTATCTTTTGCGTAAGAAAAAGATTTTTTGCCGAAATAGTACGGTATATATTTTTTATAAGCGTATTATGATGATCACACAAAGAGCTGCATACCGTAAGTATCTTTTCAAGATTCAGATATAAAATAACACATTCTTTAACGGCAACAGCATTGTTTTCCGCCATACCCGATAGAGAGGCAGAATATGCCTCTCCGAATATATCTCCCTCAGACATTTCATTCAGTATACTTAAATTACCCCAGTAATCTTCCTTCTGAATATGAACCGTTCCCTCCAGAACAATAGCGGCACTTGATATTTTATCACCTATCAAAAATATATATTCTCCCTTTTTGTAGCTGCGTATTTTGAAGGAAAGGCAGTTTAACATTTTCAGAATTTCTTCCTCTTTAACACCCTCAAAAATTTTGGATTCCGATAACAGCTTTAAATACTTTTCCATAGTAATCCTCCATTTCGCCGCCACGCGGCGGCACAAATCTAATGTGAAAAAGAAGCAAGCAGGTTGCTCGAAAGACGGGCGCCGACGTATGTGTATACTTCAAGGCAGACTTTCGAGATGAGATACGCCGCTTATTTTTCACATTATTTCACTCTTGTTGTTTTTACAACTTTTTCTTGCTATTATACAATATTTTTATACTAAAGTCAATCTGTTATTGAAATTTTTATTTATTTGTGTTATAATTATCTATATCGTTCTATGATACCGCAAGCGAGCTTAATTCCCGAATTTCCCGACGGCTGTGTTGTGAAATCATCGGGATTACTATGGATTATAACGGTTTTTCCAATAACTTCGTTTACGGTAAATCTGCCGGAAAGAAAGGCAGATAAAGCATAACCGTCTGTCCCGAACAAAGGCGGCATATCTCCGGCATGATACGGATGAGGGCAATTGTTCGGGTTATAGTGTGACATTGCATCGGCAAATCTGTCGGTTTCGTTTCCGCTGCATTTGCCTCCGCTGTGAATGTGAAATGCAAAAACAGGCTGACGACATACATCGTTGTTTTTCGGTAATCCCAAAATTTGAGTTATTACTATAACTCCCTCTCTCATTTGATAAAATAAGACTGTACCTTTTATGCCGGGATAGTCAACACTGCCTTGTATTTTTGCTATTGCCTGCGGTTTTTGCTTTATTAACCCCAAAAAAATATTATTATTCAATTTTGTTCCTCCATTCCGCCGCAATGCGGCATTACAAGTATCGGTGAAAAAATTATACTGCGATAACATTTGCCGCTTATTTCTCACCTTATATAACATTTATATATTAAATTATGAAAACTGTAAAAAAATGTTCTTATTTGAATTAACATAAGAGGAAAAGTTTGAAAAAAGTTAATGGTCACAAAATCGAAAAAAATAATACTGCCGCAAAACTTTCTGTCTGCCGGCAGATAATAATGAACATACCATAAACTGCGCATAGTGAATTTTTACTCACTGACAGATTATGTGCACAACTGTTAAAAAAAATTACCATGGCACTGTTCGGTAACAAATCGGAGGTTAAAATATGTCTATCGAAAAAGTAAGAAAGTATTTCAAAGAAAAAGGAATTGAGGAAAGAATCAGGGAATTTGACTGCTCAAGTGCAACAGTTGCTCTTGCCGCTCAAGCCCTTCACTGTGATGAAAATCGCATTGCAAAAACTCTGTCCTTTCATGTCGGCGAAAAAATCGTGTTGGTTGTTGCCGCAGGTGATGCAAAAATCGATAATCAAAAATATAAGGCATTTTTCGGAACAAAGGCAAAAATGCTTTCGTATGACGAAGCAGAACCTTTAATCGGTCACGCTGTGGGAGGAATTTGTCCCTTCGCAGTAAATCCCGGAGTGGAAACTTACCTTGATGTTTCTTTGAAACGATTTGATACGATATTCCCCGCTTGCGGAAGCTCAAACAGTGCCATAGAATTAACACTTAAAGAGCTTGAGGAATTATCAGGTTTTAAAAGCTGGATTGACGTGTGTAAGCTCGTATGAATAAATCATAATACCTACTCACTCAATGACAAAGGAACAAGTCAAAACGATTGTATCAAGATACATATTTAATGTCTACCAAACAATTGGCTTTCAAAAACCATTTATTCGGTAGACATTATCCACAATTGTATATTCCTCATCTTTATTCGGTTCGTCACCGGTAAAATACAAATAAAGGTCAATCCCGTACTTTGAAAACGCATCCGTTTTTCTCGTACATATCATCATAGTTATCATCACTTTATCGTTTCTGCCGCCGAACATCATTGCCTTCTTCCCCATCAAACATCATAACGCTTATATATTTCCTTTTCATATTCTCTCGGTGTCATTTTCATTCTTCTTTTAAAGGCGTAGCTGAAATATGACTGGGACGAGAAACCGCACTCATAGGAAATTTCTGTCAAGGTTGAATCGGTTGTTACCAGCAGATTGGCTGCTTTTTTTATGCGCAGTTCTTCTACATATTCATGGAGTGTTTTTCCTGTTGCCGCCTTAAAGCAGTTGTGAAAATGAATAGGGCTTAAAGAGGAGTAAGCCGCAACCGTATCAAGGGATAAATCTGAAGTGAGATTATCCTTTATATAATCTATTGCCCTTTCGATTATTTCATAATTACTGTTCTTCATTTTACTTTTGAAATATTGATTTTTTGAGTTATTGCATAAAAGGTAAATCAGCTTCAAAAGCAAGCTGTACATGATGATTTTATCGCTTTCAAGCTGAGAATCGTAATACTTGCACAGCTTAACAAATATTTCCCGATATTCCTCAGAATTTTTCGTTTCAATAAAGGAAGGAATCCGTATTAAGCTATCATAAAGTGCATTCTTTTTTAAAATCATGTGTACATAATAGCTTTTGAACGGCAGCTTTGTATGACGAACCTGACCGGGCTTTGCACATATGATCATATTAGGAGATATTTTCATTTCCTCCGAATCAATATAAGAAATTCCTCCTTTTTCCGTGGGCAATTCAATTTCAAACATGGTTGTCGTTCTGTTTTTTGTGACGGTTATACCGGGAACTGCAATCTGCGAGTTGTAAATCCCCAATGAAATTATTTCGGGTAATAATATTTCCATTTTTTTCATTCCTAAGCTAAATAATAAGATTTCTAATAAATTTAATAAGATTTTTGTATTTATACTATAAAATATATTATATAATAGAAATCATAAAAAGTCAAGGAAAGGAAGGAAAGTATTGAAGATAATTTAGCTTAGGCAGGCAGGGTTGCTTTTACTAAATATTTTGGGAGCAAAATATCTATTAATGGTCATTAAATAATGGCTTCAGAATAATGATACCCCCGTATTTTTCATATAGTGTAAAAAAATAAACCCAAAGAATTACAGAAAAACGGCAATTGATGAGATGTTTGGGAGGTCAGACCTGATATTATGATTTTTACCCATAATCATCTTGACCTCTATAATCCCCAAACGGTCAGCAGATTTATTACCGCCGGCACGAATATAGTTGTACTTGCGCCGGCTTCTGTGTGGAATGAAGCAAGAAAAATCGGGAAGAAATATTTAGCACCCCTACCAGCCGCATACGTTAAGACGCTACACAGGGGCTTTGAAAATATAAGACCTGCAAAAACTGAATTTTATTTTTAAAGAAAGAAGGAAATAACTATGAAAAAATTTGAAGTAAAAGATCACGAACCCAGCTATTTGCCTGAGGGTGAATGGAAACTTGTTTGGTCAGATGAATTTGATGGTACCGAGCTTGATCGCACAAAATGGGACTATAGGCTTCATATGATGGGAAAACGCCATAAAACATGGCAGGATGACGGTGTTGAGCTTGACGGAAAGTCAAACGCTGTTTTTAAAATCTATGAAAAAGACGGTGAAATATGTTCCTCCCAGCTCCAGACAGGCTATAATTATATGGACGCGGAACCCGCAAATGAGGACTGTTGGAACGGTGGCCTCGTTTGGCCTATAGGTAAATTTAAAAAGCATAAATTTCTTCATCGTTATGGTTATTATGAATGCAGATGCAAGCTGCAAAAGAAAAAGGGATGGTGGTCTGCGTTCTGGCTACAATCGCCGGTAATAGGCTGTTGCGATGATCCCGGTGTGGCAGGAGTAGAAAACGATATAATGGAGAGCTTTGAACCGGGAAAAATCATTTGCCATTGTAACCATTACGATGGCTACGGCGAAGATCATAAAAGCGTAACCCACGGGAACGGCATGGAGCTTGATGTTGAAGAATATCATACCTTTGGAATGCTTTGGGAGGAAACCGGCTATACATTTTATGTTGACGGAAAGGAGGACGGACATTCGGACGCTCCGGTATCGCATATTCCGCAATTCATTCTTATTTCAACAGAGGTAAACGGTTATAGAGATAAGCTTCGCAGTGCTACTGAGGAAGCAAAAAATGCCGTCGGTGATGTTTTCGTGGTAGATTATGTAAGAGTTTTTGATAAAATAGGGGATTAGGTTTATATGGAACAGTTAAAGAAAATAGGTAAAATTATACCCAAAAAATCAAGTGAAATAAAGCACTCAAAAATAAGCCTTGGTTTTGAAAAATTAGACCGGGATGTGTTTGATCCGGAAAAGGCATATGACAAGGTTGCCGACTGCGGAGTCAAAAAAGTGAGATTACAATCGGGCTGGCAAAGAACCGAAAAAGAAAAGGGCGTATATGATTTTGCATGGCTCGATACAATAGTCGATAATTTTTTAAAGCGCGGAATTGAGCCATGGATATGCCTTTGCTACGGAAATTCCTTGTATAACGATATGGCAAAGAAAGTATTCGGTGCGGTAGGATGTGCCCCGATTTTTTCGGAGGAAGAAAAACAGGCTTGGATAAACTATGTGAAAGCCACTGTAAAAAGATACAAGGGTAAAGTAAACTACTTTGAAGTTTGGAACGAGCCTGACGGGGATTGGTGCTGGAAGCACGGTGCAAATGCAACTGAGCTTGGAAACTTCACCTTAGTCACGGCAAAAGCAATTAAGGAATCAAATCCTGACGCTAAAACTATCGGAGGAGTGGTATGTCAAAGAAGATTAGACTTTTTGAATACCGCATTTAAAACAGGAATGGGAGAATATCTTGATTTTATATCCTTCCATGAATACACACACGACGAGAGAAATGTTTATGAAAAGGTGGAAAGCTACAGAGCCTTAGCAAAGCACTATAATCCAAATATAGAGCTCATTCAGGGCGAGAGCGGAACTCAGTCTAAAAGCGGAGGTCACGGCGCTCTTTGGGAAGGTGCATGGACTGAAGAAATACAGGCAAAACAACTGGCACGCCATACTTTAGCCGACCTTTTATCAGATGTACATTTTACATCATATTTTTCTTGCGTGGATATGATCGAAGCATTAAGGGGCAGCGTTGACGATAAGGCATCTTATCTTGATTACGGATATTTTGGCATACTTGGTGCGGACTTCGATGAAAACGGAAGATCCACAGGAGAATACTATAAAAAACCATCATATTATGTATTGCAAAATATCTGTTCTATGTTTGCGGAGGATATCAGGCTTTGCAATCAACCTGTGTTTGTTCATTCAAATTATTCTCAAAGAAAATATGAAAATCAATTACACAGATTTGAAATAACATCGGGTTCTTTCGAACGTGACGGCGGCAAGGCATTTGTCTATTGGTATCCGTCCAATATCATGACTACATCATATCAATCCTCAATTACGCTTGAAATTTTTACAGAATACAAGGATATTATGCTTATGGATATTATGGACGGCTCTATATATGAAATTCCCGAAACCATGATTGAGGATAAAGGTGACGGAGTTTATATTATAAAAGAGCTTCCGATAAAGGACACACCGCTCGTTTTAACGCTTGGAAAATTTTTGATTTGATAAGGGACACATATAAAGGTAGCTGACCTTTGGTATAAGCAAAATATAAAAAACATTCAACTGCTATTTATGAATTCTTAGTAGCTACAGCAGTTGAATGAATGGAAATATTAAAATTCATAGAAAGGATATTTACTATAACTATCCGTGTTTTGGGATAATTATAGTATATATGTATATATATGTTTATTATTAACGATAAATTTGAAGGCGCAAATATAAAAGTAATTTTAGTTGACGAAAACAAGGTAATAATTGACTCTGATCTAAGGGACACAACAGAGGATTGGTTTTTTTGGTGTTTTAAAATAGAAAATGCCGGAGGTAAAACAATTACATTTGAATTTCAGAAACCTCATCGCATCGGTTATTACGGTCCTGCAATAAGCTATGACAATAAAAACTGGCATTGGCAATATTCCGAACCTGAGCATAACGGTTCGTCTTTTACATATTCCTTTAAAGAAAACGAGAACTCCGTTTATTTTGCGCACGATATGGTCTACCGCCCCGAAAGCTTTTTTGATTTTGCTGAAAGGCAACAACTTGAAATTAAAACGCTTTGCACTTCTGAAAAGGGCAGACCAATTCCGTATATTGACACAGGAATTGGAGATGAATGCATTTTACTCACTGCACGCCACCACTCCTGCGAATCCACAGGAAGCTACGTTTTGGAAGGGATACTTGAAAACATCGTAAATGAATTATCAAGTGAATTCAGAATCATTTGCGTTCCTTTTGTTGATTACGATGGAGTAACAGACGGTGACCAAGGAAAGTGCCGAAGTCCGCACGACCATAACCGTGACTATACACCGGACTCCGCGTCTCTTTATTCATCGGTAGCTAAAATAAGGGAAATAACAGACAATTTATCTGTTCGGTTCGCCTTTGATTTTCATTCTCCCTGGCATTTGGGAAAAGAAAATGACACGGTTTTTATACCTATCAAGCATTACAATATTCTTAAAAATATTACCCGATTCTCAAATATGTTGGAAAACGAAAACAACGGACTTTGTCTGCCGCACTACGCTTGCTGCGACTTTCAGCCTGATATTTCATGGAACGCATACGGATCCGAGTGCTTCGGCACGTATTTCGGCAAAAAAAACGCAGAATTATCATTTTCTCTTGAAACTCCGTATTTTAAATCAAGCGACGTGATGTTCACGCCTGAGCGTGCCAGAGAAACCGGACGATGCTTCGTACGTGCGCTTAAAAATTACATTGATCGCAGTTACCGTATTGCCGTTACGGGTGATATCTTATATGAGAACCCTATGAACATCTCTTATAAGAAAGAAAACGGGTATGACTACCGTAGTCTATTAATAAACTGCTTCCCCGACTTGCTTGATTGCGATTATCTTATCGGTAATACGGAAACTCCGTTTGCAGGCGAAAGACATAAATACACACATGAACGTTATTGCTTTAACACTCCCGAAGAAGCCTTGCTTACTCTTAAGTTAAATGGGTTTGACTTGTTTACATTGGCAAACAACCACTGCATGGATCGGGGAATATCCGGTCTGACAGACACCTGCAATACTTTTGAAAAAAACGGGATCGATTATATAGGAATATCGAAAGACAAGCGAAATTCGGTATTTATAAAGGATATAGGTGACAGAAAGGTTGCCTTTGTAAACGCAACCTATGGTACAAATGCGTTTTCACATGGAAATTTTTTGAAAGAGGAAGAAAAGTTAGACCGAGTTTCTTTAACACAGCCTGAAGAGACCCTTGACGGATACATTTATCTTTTGGATGAGCTTAAACAAATAGAAAACCAAGTCAAAGGGCTTTACAATCCCGAAAACGAAAAGGCAACGCCATATTTAAATGCAATAGCAGATGATATTGCTTTTGCCAAAGAAAATTCGGACTATGTGATCATGCTGCTCCACAGCGGAGGACAGTATAACGAAGAACCGGACGCATATACACGCCTGTTGTGCAAAAAAATCAAAGAGATGGGCGCTGACATGATAGTCGCCAATCATCCGCACATAATATTACCTTCATCTATCGATGATGACGGTTTCTTTACAGCATACTGCTTAGGCAATTTACAGAGTATGGTGCCGTTTGAAAACGTCAACAGCACAATAAATAAAGAATATTCTGTGGTGCTGTTCATAGACTTTAAAAAGAATGAGCAAAAACCGCACTTGTGTTTTTCCGTCATGAAATCTGTTTTTGATAAAGAATTTAAAAATACGCCAAAAGTATATAACAGTTACTTTCTTTGGGAACGTGAAAAAAAGACTGAAATCGAACAGGAAATACTTTATTTTGCAAACAGGTTTATGCCGGGCAAAAACTATACAAAGGTATCTAAAAAGTATGAGATCTTATAAATTATCTGTAAACCCCCGAAAAAACGGATGGAGTTTTAAACACCCAGCGGCAAATCTCTTATAAGTCATATCTTAATGTGTTACCCCCACTCTCTACGGCATTTCAAGCAGTATGAAATTATGGTGTATCTGCATTTAACAATATCAAATCAGCAGTTGAGCATAACAGAGGTTCATTCGGAAGTATACCCTCTGTTAGGTATATTGATTCTTGATGAGAACAGTCGATATGTTTTCACAAATAAAGAATAACAAATACATTTTTTCTATCCTATCGAGCTACGTCGAGTGCGTAGTATTGATGTCAAGGGTAGATAAGTGAATACCGAAAAAAGCTTTAAAATAAGGCATTTCCGAGAGTTGAAGGTATTCTTACGACTCTCGGATTTTTTGTTTTACGAGTCTGATGACCCGGCATAAACGAGGCTTGAGTCGACAGGTTGAAAATGAGCAAGGCCTAAGTTGATAAGATAATTTTGGTTTGGGTTGAGTGGATATGTATATTTATAAAAGGTATCTCTATTGAATAAAGTATGACTGATCGAGTAGGAAGGATTTTCTCTCTCCTCTCACACCACCGTACATGCCGTTCGGCATACGGCGGTTCAATTCAAACCTAAATTATGTCTCCGACTATTGTAATAGTCTATACAACTGACTAAGCCTTTCTTGGTCAGTTTTTCTTTTGATAT
>JAXEIW010000078.1:0-39756 GCA_034101885.1 Clostridia bacterium
ATGGCGGCGGAATGGAGATTAATATGCATCTTACAAATTTACAGACATTAATTATAATAATAGTTATAGCTTTGGGAACAATGATAACAAGGTTCACTCCCTTTATTCTGTTTCCCGACGGAAAAGAATATCCGAAAATAATCGATTATCTCGGTGAAATGCTGCCTCCGGCAATGATGGGACTTTTGGTTGTTTACTGTTTTAAAAATGTGTCCTTTCTTTCCGATAATCACGGTTTGCCCGAAATAACAGCTTCTGTTATAACCGTATTGCTTCATCTTTGGAAAAAGAACGTCCTTTTGAGCATATGCGGAGGAACGGCGGCATATATGCTTTTAGTGCAATTTGTATTTCATACCGTATAATCGAATAAAACATCATACCAAAAAAGTTAACACATTATAAAGGACTGAAAATTTTATTATGAACGTATATGATTTTGACAACACTATATATGACGGCGAAAGCAGTTTTGACTTTTTTTTGTTTTGCAGCAGAAAAAACAAGAAAGTTTTAAAATATATTCTGCCTGTTATAAACGTTATGCTTAAATATAAAATGTGCCGCATTACAACTGACGAGCTTATAGCAAAGGGCGAACAGTATATGAGTGCGTTTTTATCTTGTCTTGATAATCCTAAAGAAATAATAAAAGAATTTTGGGATAAGCACGAACATAAAATAAAGGATTTTTACAGAAATATAAAAAAGCCCGATGATGTGATTATTTCAGCATCCTGCGATGTCCTGCTTGAAGAAATCTGCCTAAGGCTCGGAATAAAAAATTTGCTTGCCTCGTCTATAGACACTGAAAACTGCAAGGTTAAATATCTTTGCTACAGGGATAACAAGGTAAAGCTTTTTAAAGAGTTTTTCCCCGATGCCGTTATAGACAATTTCTATTCCGACTCTCTCAATGACCTGCCCATGATGAGCTTAGCTAAAAGAGCGTTTCTTGTTAAAGGGAACAAAATAAAAGAATACACAAAAAAATTAAATGCTCACTGAATATGCTTTTATGTTCGGCATATTCAATGAGCATTACTGATTTTTATTATCAATTATCAACACTGTGTAAAAACACATCACCGGAACTGTTATTCTCTTGGGCATGCTTGAGTAAGTCTTCAAGAGTCGGTTTGCCGTTCACATAATTATCGTTTCGATTGCTTTCGGACGATGCGAAACTGTTCGACTTGTTTACAAAAACCGAGAGATCTCCGTCATAGGCATTTATGCGTGAAATTTTTATATTTTCTTCCATAACTGTTTTGCCGTATGTTCTTGATTTTGGATCTGCCGTTGTTTTTTCTACCTTCACTAATTTGTCTTGTTCGTCATAAGCAAGCAAAAGAATAACCTTTTCAACTTCGGAGGTATTATTATAGGAATAATAAATGTTATTGTTTCTTCTGTAAATATTGTCAAAACCGCTTTCATCGTCAGTCTTTTTTTCAAACAGCTCCAAATTCACACCCTTTGACGCATCGTTACTGAGACTTCTGAGATTCTTTTCAAAAAATGAATATTTTGATTTTATGTACTGCGATATATACTGATTTGACGGTGCGTCAATATTGTACAAAAGACTGCTCGCCTTTGCCGAATCTCCCAAAGATTCTTCATATTCGCTTATTTTATCGGCATATTTAAGATAGGTTTCTCTTATATTATTATCATTCATATTATCAAAATAATAAGCCAAAACATAATCTATAAATTCTTTGTGTCTGCAAAGAGCTGCCACAAATAACGGCTGATGGGGTTCCCAGTAACGTTTTCTGTAGGGCAGACACCATTCGGAATCATACAGTTCAAAAGCAAACTCACAATCCCATACAGGTCCCAAATAGATTTTTGAATCAATCGAATCGGTATCCTTGTAGAAAAATGTACTGCCCTGACAGCTGTCATAATTTCCTATCAGCTCCTGATGAATAAAATATCTGACAGCACTGTCCATATCAAGAACTTCGGTAAAGTGCCGTCCGTCCGATAAATAGCCGTCTCCGTAAACCGCATTCACCATATCGGTCATAAGATTTTTTATGTAATCGTAACGTGAGCCTTCTTCCACATTTGTATCAAGATTTTCGGGGCTTTTTATTGTTATCATATTATCCTGTGCCAAAAACTGCATATCATTTCCAAAATTATCAATTTCCAAAAGATAACCGCCAGTTATATCTATATTATCGGCATTTCCGGCAAGCTTTATTTCATCATCGATATTTGTGATCGGAATACCGTTCTTGTCTATATCAACAGGCTTTGAAAGAGTATACATACCGATGTATTCTCCGTTTAAAAACACATCCACAAATTCCGCACCCGGAGTATATTTGATTCCGAAATCCTTCGCCATGTCATAGCATATTTTATTTCTTAAATATTTTAGCGGTGTTTCCGTTCTTAATATTGCCCACTCTTTGTTTTTTCCCATACCCAAAAGATCCAGACCTTTTTCGAGCTTTATCTGATACGGACGCTGTTTGTCGGTTACCGTTGTCCATGTGGAATTTCCCCTGCCTCTTAATCTTACAGTACCCGGCTGTTCCGGCTTTGAATCATTTTCCGCAGAACTCAGATATCTTTCGCATCCAAGCTTTTCCGCAATATTTTCAGGTACGTCAAGAGTCAAATTCCCATAACAGGCAACAGTATGATTTTCCGATTTATTCATTTCGGAAATTGTGCCGTATTCCTCGTCAATATCAAGGTATATAAGCGGAAGTTCAGAGTTAAAAGCCGAAACGTATACCGACCGGTCATCACTTGTTTTTATACACTTGTAATCGTTTCCCGAATAATCAACGCTTCCGCTGAACATTACCGAACCGTCTTCGCCGTATATCGTTGTATATGTATTTGCTATATCGCATCCGTAAGGCAGGACAAAATTGTATTTTCCGCTGCTTTCAAAGGCAGTTATATCATAATAAAGTCCCGTATTATCCTCTGCCGAAGCAACTATCTTATAATTTTTAGGAATATATTTTGATATGACAGAGCTGTTTAAGTCGGTGCCGCTGTTTGAATTGTTTGTCGATTCCTCAGCTTTAACCGTATTTTCATTTTGAGTAAGCTGTATTACTTCATCCGCATAAGTTGTTACGGTAAAACACATTAAAATTGCCAGCACTCCAATTGTAATTTTATTTTTGTATATCATATTAATCTCCATTCCGCTGTCTTTTAGGCAGCATCAAATAAAGCAGTTTTTTCATGCATTGCCGATGTTTTTCTAAAATCAATTTTAGCACAACAACAACCTTTTGTCAACTTTACGGCACACTGTTTTTCAATTGTAATATTTCATTATTCTATTTAAAAAAAATTTTCCTCTGCCTAAAGTATAATTTATAAATACACCTTTTAATTCGAATAAATTTTCACCTTTACGGGCGCAATTGGCTTTAACTTTTTATTAAGAAAAAAAGCAGAACAGATATACTATTCCGCTTTATTGTATAAGGAATTTATCCAAAACTCTCCATTTCTTTTAATATACACGCTTATATCTCCCAACAAGTCGGTTCTGTAAATTTCACTTCCGGCATTTTTTAATCGGTACACTGTTGAATCGTCGGGATGCATATATGTATTATTTTCTCCGACGCTGATAATACTGTATTCCGGTCGAATTTTATCAAGAAATTCCTGCGTAGTTGAGGTTGACGAGCCATGGTGCGCCACTTTCAGCAAGTCTATATCTTCAAAATCATCAATATTATCATGTTCGATTTTGTCTGTTGCATCACCTGTAAACAAAGCTTTAAAATTATTGCATTTAAGTTCAAAGACAATAGACGTATCATTTTCATTCTCAAAATAATTTTTTGTTTCGGGTGAAATGACATCTATCTCCGCACCTGATTCAAAGGTTATTTTATCACCCTTTTCAAGGTATACTATTTCAATGCCTTTTTCATGCGCTGTTTTTTCTATTTCCTGTCTGTACTTATTATCCTTTGAAACATTTGGTATTGCCACTGTGTGCACTCTGAGATTTTTCATCGCCGCAATTGTTCCCAGGCAGTGATCCTTATGATAATGGGTTAAAACAGCCATATCTATTCTGAATATACCTTCATTTTTCAGATAGGGTAAGAATATCTTTTCTCCTGCGTCATACTCGGAATATTCTTCTCCTCCCCCTCCGTCTACAGTAATAACTTCACCCTTTGGCAGCTGTATAATAGCACCGTCCCCCTGTCCCACATTTACAAAGGTAAGTTTTGCCGTTCCCAAATTCATTATTCCCACAACGACAACCGAAACAATACCTCCTGCAATTACAGCGGCTACAACTTGAGTCCTCATTCTTCTGAATCCCGTATTATATACATCCTTTACCAACACCATAGTTCCATACCAAAGTACAACAAAAAATATATTCGGCCGAGGAAGATATATATTTGAAAATGGCAGCTTATCAACAAGAAACGGCATTTTATATAATACAAACACGCTGAATGTCAACGCATATCTTATAAGAAAAGCTCTTTTAAATATCAGCATTTCCAGTATAAAAACAGGAAAACAAAATATTATCAACGTTACAACAGGAAAATATACGGCATTTAACAGCAGCGAATACAGATTTACAGAATTATAATAATATGCTGCCACCGGCAACGCACCTATATTACTTACTATCCAAAAAACAGCAAAATTCTTTATTCTTTTATTTTTCACAAATAACAAAAGCTTTGCAACCGGCTCTCTTATCATAAATATAGTCCAACCTATTGCAAGAGATATTACAATTCCCGAGTTGAATACCAAAAGGGGATTAAACAATACTATTATTGCCATAACTCCCGAAAGAATATCGGGGTAATGCACCGTTCCGTATTTTTGTGTGACAAAAACAACTGCTGCCGCAACTGTTGCGTTCTTTAAGGAAACAGTTGCTTCGCTGTTAATGAGTGCGTACAGCAAAAGCGCCGCAACAATTGCATAATCCCTATGCTTTCTTTGAAAAAATGTCATTAACATCTCAATCACAAGCATTATTAGAAAAATATGCAAATACGCCGGAAACAACATACGTTTTGTTCCGGTAGTCAGCAAAAGATCATCATAATCCTCCGAAAACGCTTTTTTATATCCTACCAGCACGGCTTTTAAAATTGCAGCATAATCTCCGTCAAGATAATTATCGGTTATTTTCATCAAATAAAACTTGCATTTCTTTATAAGCAGAAAAGGATTAAGCGTTTTGCGCAAAGTATTATCGCCGGTAACTTCATAATCGGTAATATAATAATATATTCCTTTACTTTTATAATAGCCGGAATAATCAAAATCGGAGGAATTCATCTTTTGAGAAAATCTTTTTAAAAATCCTCTGATTTCTACATTTTGCAGATATGTAAGCTCTTTATCCGTGGTCAGCTGTATCAATTCTCTTGTATCATACCTCTTTTGCTTGTATTCCGCCATATCCGTTTTGATTATATATGTATACTTTTCTTCATTTTCCTGCGGAATGTCATACACATATCCTCTTGCTGTTATAAATTTATCATCAACCGGAAACAAATCGTTAAACTCATAGCTTTGAACATATTGCGATACACAGATCCCTGTCAAAAAGACTACGGCAATTACACTCCTGTATCCGTTTTTATTTTTAAATATAATCTGCGCCGTTAAATTTGCCGCAATAATTCCCACAGTACAGGCAATTGCCGTAAATAAATCTATTCTGTTCGCCATACATATTCCGATAATCAACGACACAAGCAGCTTAAAATAAATAGAAATCCCTCCTCGCCTAATTTTCATGTTTTTCAAAAAAAAATTTTATATACTTGTTTGGGTTTGTAATAATTATATATCATGTCTGCCATAAAGTCAATATATTTGTAATTTGAGTTTTCCCTTGAGTTTTTCTTTTTTTCAACCATAAAGTCAAAAAGAAAAGCCTAATGAGATTGCTGACATAAACAGTATGTTTAATAACAGTATATAACATTTTATCAAATTCAGGCAGACCGCACATATTTTCAATTCAAATACAATCTTTTTATTTTAGTAAGAATTTCTTATTTTTTGCAATCTGTTTTTATTGTACATTTTTCGACAAAAAATATCATTATGCAACAATATTGTATTTTAACGCTATTTGTGTTTTGTTATGCAAAATGCATATATTGTATGATAATTAACAAATTGCGTTGTGCAAGATATTGAAATCATCAAATAAATTGCATAATGCTATTGACTTATTGAGTTCATTATGTTATAATGACTAAAAATCATGATTTTTTACTTTTAAATACTAATTGCATAACGCTTAGTGCATTGCATTATATGTTATGCAAAAAAATTTATCATTGTTATAGCGTTGTGCAACACAGGGGTGATTTATATCTCAAATGACAATGAAAACATAATTTTACTTATTAAATATATGACACGCGATGGGTTAAGCGAGTCACAAATAATAGAACAGTTAGGAATAACACAATCAAAATACAATTCTATCCTTAAGGCAAACAAAGCTTTAAAAGAGGAATTAAAACACACTAAAATGCTTACCGATTTCGCAGTTGAGGATTCGCTTTTAAAAAAGGCTTTAGGCGGCCGAACAACGGAAATTAAACAAACCGATAAGGGATCGGGAATTGAAACAGTGACGGTAACAAAGGATGTACCCGGCGATACAACAGCTATACAAACATGGCTGAAAAGCCGATGTCCCGAACGTTGGAGTGATAAAGCGGAAGCAGGCCAAAACACCGAAGCTTTATTAAAAAGGATATTTGATTCAATTGACACTCAGGCAGATGACAAAGCAAAAAATGATTATGAAGAACAGGAGCAATTATGAAATTCAGTGACAAACAACTTGAATATTGGAAATACGCCACTCACAGATGGAACGTCAAACAAGGCGCAACACGAAGCGGCAAAACATATCTCGACTACTACTTAATTCCAAAAAGAATAATCTCCTGTCAGGGAAACGGGCTTATTTTACTGCTGGGAAATACAAGAGGAACATTGAACAGAAATATTCTTGAGCCTATGAGAAATATCTGGGGAAAAGATTTAATCGGGAACATTTCAACCGACAATACCGTTAATATGTTCGGACGCAAGGTTCATACCCTGGGTGCCGACAAGGTGTCACAGGTACAGAAATTACAGGGTGCGGGTATTGAATACTGTTACGGAGATGAAATAACAACATGGAATGAAGAAGTTTTTTCAATGCTGAAATCTCGTCTTGACAAACCAAATTCCTTATTTGACGGTACCTGCAACCCCGATTCTCCAAATCACTGGTTTAAAAAGTTTTTGGACAGCGACGCGGATATTTTCCTTCAGCATTATGTGATTGACGACAATCCATTCAATTCAAAGGAATTTGTGGACAACCTTAAACGAGAATATTACGGCACGGTCTACTATGACAGATTTATTCTCGGAAAATGGGCGGCTGCCGAGGGTTTGGTTTATCCTATGTTTTCTCCCGAAAAACATATAAAAAATTTCGAGGAGCTGCCTTTGGGCGAGTATTACATTTCTATTGATTACGGAACAATCAATCCTACTTCGATGGGACTTTGGTGCAAATCGGGAAAAAAAGCCGCAAGAGTCAGAGAATATTATTATGACAGCAGAAAACAGCTGAAACAGCTTACCGATGAAGAATATTATGAAAAGCTGTGTGAGTTGGCAGGGGATTTGGATATAAGATATGTTATTGTCGATCCGTCGGCAGCAAGCTTTATAACCACAATAAGGCGCCACGGTAGATTTATGGTTAAAAAAGCGGACAATTCCGTTTTGGACGGCATAAGATTTTGCAGTACGCTTATTGCCGACGGTTCTGTTGTATTTGATTCCTCCTGCAAGGATTTAATTCGTGAATTCGGTTCCTATTGTTGGGATAATAATTCGACTGAGGATGCGGTAATTAAACAAAACGACCATGCAATGGATGATATGAGATATTTCTGTCAAACCGTAATGAGAAGAAGCCGCTGATAGTCTTTAGCAATATTTCCGGTTTGACAGATAGAAAGGAATGATTATTTTTTGAACAAAATATTGGAAATTTTTAAAAAACCTAAACCTATATACGAAGTTCCTCTGAACAAAATGTCTTCAGCCATTAGTGAGTGGACCGCATTATATGAAAACAGATCACCGAACATTTCCGAAGAAAACCAAAAGCTGAATATTGCAGCTGCAATCGCTTCCGAATTGGCGCGTCTTGCTACAATTGAGTTTTCCTCCGAAATAACAGGTTCAAAAAGAGCCGAATACCTGAACACACAGTATCAAAGGATAATAAAAAAGGTAAGAGTCTTCGTGGAATATGCCTGTGCAAAGGGCGGTGTTATTCTGAAACCGTATCTCGAAAACGGCAAAATACTCGTCAGTATTATTCAAGCAGACGCATTTTATCCCACAGACTTTACAAGCGAGGGCGAATTAAGCGGTGCAGTATTTTATGAATCTTTTAAAGAAGGCGAATACTACTTTACGCGACTTGAAGAACATAAGCTTATAAACAATTGTCTTATTATAAAAAACACTGCTTTCAAAAGCAAAAATCCCGATACTCTTGAAAAGGAAATCCCACTTAATTCGGTAAACAGATGGTCTTCGATAACACCTGTATGCAGAATTGAAAATATAGATAAGCCTTTATTTGCCTATCTTAAAATGCCTATGGCCAATACCATAGATTCATCCTCCCCTTTGGGTGTTTCCGTATTTGCAAGAGCTACAGACCTGATACGGGATGTATACTCACAGTATTCAAATTTATTGTGGGAATTTGAAAGCGGAAAAAGAGCTTTATTTATTGATGAATGTGCTGTCAGACGTGATGAAAACGGTAATGTTTCACTCCCGGACAAAAGACTCTACCGTCTTTTGTCAACAGGTGATGATACTCTGTTTGAGGACTGGTCACCTCAATTGCGTGAGGAAAATATTCTGGCAGGGCTTGACAGAATTCTTCGTTCCATTGAGTTTAACTGTGGACTTGCATACGGAACATTATCCGATGTACAAAATGCAGACAAAACGGCAGAAGAAATAAGAGCATCAAAACAAAGAAGCTATGCTACAGTATGTGATATTCAAAATGCATTAAAACAGGCATTGACAAATTTGGTTTGGGCAATGAATGTATACTGCGATATGTATTCTTTGATTTCTAAAGGAGAGTATTCAATATCCTTTGATTTTGATGACAGCATTATTACCGATCGTTCTGCCGAATTTACCGAAAAAATTTCTCTGCTTGATAAGGGTATTCTTTCTCCTTGGGAAATGCGTTCATGGTATTTTAATGAGGATGAAAAAACAGCAAAATCAAGGATTGGTGAAATAAATGAAATACAAAACAGTAACAATATGGCACAAGACAGCCAACAACAGTTATGACAAAACCGTTTGTAAGCGCTCATTTATTTTGAGTCATGAAAAGGCAAGCGTAGGCGGAAGCGGAATTACAGTTAACAATTCTATGACTGTGCGATGCTTTACAAATGCAAAATTCCCGGTTTCCGCCGGAGATAAAATATACTGCGATAATATTTTGTCGGCAGTTCCTCCGGAAAATGCCTTTATAATAAAGGAAATTAAGGAAAATTTCAACTGTTCGGCAAGATTAAAGCATTACAGATTTGAATGTGTATGGTAAGGTGGTGATAATATGGACATGGAGTTTTTAACCAATCTAGGCGTAACCGAAGAAAACGCAGCTCTTATTCTTGAAGAAAACAATTCGGAAATTTCAAAACTGAATATCCGTCACACTCTTGAAAATGAGTTTAACAAAAGAGGTGTCAAAAATCTTAACGCTGCAATGAAGCTGTTTAACAGCGATGATCTTTCCTTTTCTGACGGACAAATTGACGGTCTTGATGAAAAAATGGCTTCCTTTATAAGTGAAAATGACTTCCTCTTTGAAAAGGAAAAAACACCTATGTTTTCGGCTCCTGCCGGAAATGTGCGTGACTCCGGTATAAGCCGTGAAGAATTTTCAAAAATGGGTTATTCTAAAAGGCTTAAGCTTTTTAATGAAAATCCACAAACTTACAAAGAACTTACAGAAAATAATTAATACTGTTTTTATTACGAAAACAAAAAAGAAAGGAATTAATAATTATGGCAACAACTAAAATATCAGATTTGGTAAATCCTATTGTAATGGCAGACAGCATCTCAGCTAAGATAGAAAAGAAAATCGTTGTATCTCCCTTTGCAAGAATCGATGATTCTCTCTCCGGTGTTCCCGGAGATACAATATATGTCCCTCAATATACATATATCGGTGACGCATCCGATGTTGCGGAAGGAAATGAAGTCAGCACAACAAAGCTTGTTGCTTCAACAACTTCGGCAACGATAAAAAAAGCCATGAAAGCAGTTGAGCTTACAGATGAAGCTGTTTTGTCCGGATACGGTAATCCGATCGGAGAAACAAATAATCAGCTTGCATTGGCTATTGCCTCAAAGGTTGATTCGGACGCGATGGACGCGCTGCTTACCGCAACACTTGTATATGACGGTACCGCAAAAACCATTGACTATGACGGCGTTGTAGACGCAATCGATATTTTTGAAGAAGAAACAAATACCGAAAAAGTAATGTTTATTCATCCAAAGCAAATGACACAGCTGCGTCATGATTCAAACTTTATTTCCGCAGACAAATATCCCGGAGCGGTAGTTATGACCGGTGAAATCGGTATGATCGCAAACACAAGAATTGTTCCTTCTAAGAGAGTACCTCTTGTTGAGGCTGACAGTTCAAGCAATACAGTCGCTCATTACGTTAATCCTATCGTTAAAATAGAGCAGGATTTTGAATGTGAGGATGAAGCTCCGGCGTTGACAATATATTTGAAAAGGGACACAAATGTCGAAGCTGAAAGACAAACACTAAAACGTGTTACCGATATATCTGTTGACAAGCTGTATACAGTTGCGCTTTCCAACGCTTCTAAAGTTGTCCTTGCAAAATTTAAACAAAAATAATTTGTAACCGCATAACAGAAATTATCCGTCTGTAAATACTGCTGCAAAAAATTTCAAATTCGGCAAACACGCTTTATTTACCGGATTCGGGCGAAGCCCTGTCCTTTATTATACGGCAGAGCTTCGCCCTATGCAAAACCTGACTGCCGGCATTTATGTGTATAGCTTTTTACCATGGCAATATACATTGATACCGTTGATGAACGAAAGGAATAACCATGTTTTTTGAATACATAAAAAATATATTTAACTCATGTGAATTATTAAAAGATTTCACTGTTTACACGGACTATCTTTCCGATTCTTGCAACAGCATATCAATTATTCCCAAGGATTCCCATACCGTTATTCGCAGCTACAGCGACGGAGGTAAAATTCTCGGATTTGAATTTGATATTATTGTAAGACTTGGAATGAATTCAGATGATAACACAAGAAATTATGATTTGCTTGACGATCTTGTTAATTGGATTATCAGCTTTGATCCGTCTTTAAAAGATACCTTTTCTGAAGGTAATGACACATATTCGCCGCTGCGAATTAATTTTCTCGAAGGTCCTGTTCTTGCCGATGACAATATTCACAGCGGAAAATATAAAATTAAATGCAGACTGGACTGTATTTACAAGCATTTTATTTGATATAACAACGCGGCGGAAGTATACACAAATTGTATAATATCAACTTTTATTAAACGTATTTCTGTCAAAAAAAGAAATACATCTTCAGCATATACTGAAGGATGTGTTATGCAAGGTTAAATTACAGGGTACATCCCTAAAAATGAAAGGAAATAAATATGGATAAAATAACAAAAAGAAATGACAAAGTGGCTTTTATGGAATTATCTTCGGTAGCCGGAACTTATGTACGAATGAGAGGCTTTACAGAATTCTCTTTAAGTAAAAATCCCGTGGAATATTCAAGAAGATATATTGATGAAAAAACCGAGAGAAACGATGTTGTGGCTTACTCTCCATCTATTTCTTACAGCTTTGATAAGTTTTCGGATGACAGTGTTCATGAAGAACTGGTAGGCATTGCCGATTCCGAAACCGTCGGTGACGGCGCTGTCAGGAATATAGTTATCGTAGATCTATCCGGGAACGACGCAACTAAAAGTGCTTACTCAAGAGAATGGACCGTTATACCCGACAGTGAAGGCGACGATAACGACGCATATACATATTCGGGGACACTCAAAGCTAACGGGGAAATATGTTTGGGTACTGCTGCTTCAACAGATAACTGGGCAACCTGCACATTTACGGCAAGTGAAGAAACATGATAGAAATTTTCAGAGATTTACCACAGGATATTACATTAAACGGAATTAATTATGACTTAAATACACGCTTTAATATTTGGCTTGAAATAATCGAATATCTTTCGGACAGCAAAATGTCCGACACCGACAAATTGATTTGTCTTTTATCAAGCGGATATAAAAATAAAATCCCTCCCGATATTAATGACGCTGTTGATGGATTATTTTATTTTTTATCAAGAGGTAAACGTTCTCAAGATTGCTCGGGAGAAGCATTAATAAGCTTTTCTCAGGATGAGGGCTTGATTTATTCTTCTTTTTTACAGCAATATCATATAGATTTGTACGAAACCGACCTACACTGGTGGAAATTTTTATATTTACTTGATTCCCTTGATGAAAATACAAGTCTTATGAAAATTATTTCGTACAGAAGCATTGACACCGGAAAAATAAAAGATCCGAATATGAAAAAATTCTACAGGAAAATGAAAAACAAATACAGGCTTAATCTTAATATAGATGAAAAAACTGTGGCAGAAGCTCTTGACAGTTTATAACTGCATACCGAAAATTTTCTTGGTATGTATATGTATGACTTTAAATTGGGCTGCTGCCGGTACAGCATTTCCATCAGGGCTGTCCTGTCATTCGATGAATGGCAGGGTTATGCCCCTTATAAAATTTTTAAGGGGGAATATCTATCAAAAGTATCAACATAAATGAAATAAGAATTATAAATCAGAAATACAAAGAAGAGCTTGAGGATTTAAAAACAGCCTCTGCCGAAGCTTACAAAAATAACAGCGATACAATGCTTGAATATTACAAAAACGTTGCCGAAAAGACAATAGATGTAAACGAAGATCTTAATACCCGTTTAACAAAAGCCGCCGCATACAGAGCCGAATACGAAGAATTAATGAACACCAAACGTCTGAGAGGGCTGACAGAAACAGAATCCAAATGGGCGCAAACCTTAAAAAATAATATAGAATATTATGACAGCCTCAGAGATCAGGAATTTGAAAATTTAAAAACACGTCTTAATTTACAGGAAATTTCCGAAGAAGAATACTATGCGCAGCTTACCGTTTTACGTGACACATATTTTAAAGAAGGGTCAAGCGAATGGGCAAAGTATACCATTGAAATTTCCCAATATAATTTAAAATCCATTGAGGAGCAAAAGAAAAACCTTATCAATATATTTGACGAGATAAACACTAAATATGATGAAAGTATAAATGCACTGTTAAAAAAACAGAAAAATGCGTATAACAAGTTTGTGGGCATATCAGATATATACAACAAAATAAGCATTAACGGTGCAAAGAAAGGAGAAACCTATAATTGGCTGCAACTATCAAATATAGATCAAGAATTATATGAGTTGAAAAATTACAGCGAAGCAATAACTCGGCTTAAAGAAAAAACAGACTCTATATTTGATAATATGGATTTGGATAAAAATACTTCCGATAAGATGAAAGCTTTATTCCTTGATCAAATTGCAAAATTGAATGTTACAGAGGCAACGGGTTTTTCAAATTATCTGTTAAATATAAATGAATCAAGACTTTCCGATTATATTGGCAAATGGGTTGAAAAAATTAATTTGAGCGACTATATGTCAAAAAATCTATATTCAGATCAGGCAAACAACCTTATTAAATCGTATACCCAAGAAATGTCAGATACGTTTACGGCAGAATTAAACGAAAAATTTTCTTCTATACCCGATTCATTTTTTGAAAGCGGTTCTCTTTCGGCAGAGCAATTTAAAAACGGATTTGTTAATGCAATTGACGAGGTCATGATCGATTTATCAAATGAAATAACAAGAAAGATAAATTCCTTGCTTCCTGATATATCTTTGGGGCAAAACTCAAAAAATATAGTCAATAATTCAAATTATAATATTTACGGTGCCGTTCAACCGGCACAGACCGCTCTTGAACTTTATAAACAGGAAGCAAAAAGAAGAATGTTGGTAGGTGACAATTAATGAAATTAACGTTTTCAAATGAAATGGGGACACTAAACCTATATGGCTCGGGAGGCCATGATTTTACAATATGTGAGATTGAAGGATTGGAACCCTGTGAAAAAAACAGGAGCTTGAAAACATATGTAGGAGAGGACGGCAGTTTTGAGGATTCTTCTCAATATACATCAAGAGTTATTACAATATCGGGAGATATAAAATCCGAATCAAATTTCATGAATATTTTTAAAAACACTGCAAGAGTTCTCTCCAAGGAAGGTGTTTTAACAGTATACCGTGATAATTCTCTGCGGCAAATAACGGTAAATTCCGCATCAATCACTATAGGGAAACGCTATAATACATACTGCACTTATGTGATTCAGCTAACCTGCGATTATCCTCATTTTAGGGACATAAATACTACATTTGATTCTGTTTTTGAATTGACAAAAATGCTTACTTCCGCAACAGCTCTACCGTCAGTTCTAAGCGTCAGAAAATCTATCGGAACCATTTACAACTCAGGGGATCTTAAAATATATCCTATAATTAAAATAAGTAAAAGTGTCGATGTTTCGGGGGCAAATAAAATAATAATAAAAAATAATACTACGGAAAAAGAGATAACTCTTGAGAAAGAACTTTTAAAAGATGAAATAATAACGATTGATACAAAAAACCGAACGATAACAAGCAGCATCGACGGAAATATAATGTCATCTCTCGATTTTTATTCTTCTCTTTCCGAGTTTTGGCTTGAATGCGGTAACAATGATATTGAAATTTCGGTTGATGGATTATACTCCGATATTACCGTTACCGCAGAATATTACAACGAATATCTGGAGGCATTATGACGGATATAAGAATTTACGATTTTGAATTTAATCTGTTATGTATAATGAGTAATGTGGTGTCTTCCCAATGGCACATACTCTATAATGATATAGGGACATATGAAGGGCATTTCAGAATTAATGACAATGTTTCAAATATAATACTTACAAACAAATATATTGTCCTTACGCAAGGTGACAATCAGGCTATCTGTACCGGAAAAATCGTCTCGGATGAATTGATAGTGTGCGGACGTACGGTAAACTGGATATTATCAAGGCGCGTCAGACCTCCTTTTAAGACAAGAGAAATATTCGGAGAAACATATACAGATCCCGAAACAATTTTGCTTTATTGTTTAAAGAAAGGATTCACAGAGCCGCCTCAAACAGATGAAAACGGACTTGAATTATCTGATACTGTAGACAAAGACAGAAAAATAGATAATTTTGTTTTGCCGCAAGCTATAGGCGCACAACAGCTTACAAATCATTTTTGGAGAATAACCGCCCATGAAATTTCAAAGCTGGTTATTCAATTATGTGAAAAGCTTGACAGAGGGCATGAGGTTGTTTTTGACATAAAAAATCATCAATGGGTATTTAATTTTCTGTATTCTAAAGTAAATGAGATTTTGATTTCAAAAGAATCAAAAACAGCCTGTGATGTTTCTTATACCGAAGATCTTTTAAACTTTTCCGATAACGGATGGTATTCGGAATACAATTCCGAATCAGAGGATCAGAGCACATGGCATCTTCTGAAAAAAGGTAATACAAAGGGGATTTATGCATGGGACAGCGTTCTGAATGCTTCCGGGCAAAGTGAGGCGGAAGACGAACTGCAAAAACGTCGGTTTACACAAACTATCGAAGCAAAGCTTAGAAATCTTTCTTTTCGCAAAGATTACAACTTGGGTGACATTATACCTGTTTATGTAAAATTCGGCAGCTTTGAGAAGATGAGCAAATACAAGATAACCGGCGTTAATATTAAAATAACTCCGACAGACAGCTACGAAGAACCTATACTAACATTATATGAAAATTAAATTTACACTAACAGCTTTAGATTGAATACGGTATAATCTGAAGCTATATAAGAAATGGAGGATTAAAATGGGTGTAAGCTACAAATTTATGGATAACTGCTCATATGGTGCAGATGATATTAATTCTGTTTTTTCAAAACTGACAACACAGGGAGTTTCATTGTTTAACTATTCGGATAATGATAATCCCCTTTTAACTCTTAATGAGGCTGTGAGCAGCTTTACGACCTCCGGCGTTGAATATTACAACACGAAGGCTTGTATGCTGTCTTATACAGAGCCTGACTCAAATAATCTTTTCGGCACATTTGAAATTCTTCCCGGAAATGCATTTATGTATGACGGCGCAATTATTACCATTGATGAAAATAAGTATAATTTTACAGACACTGTACGTTCTTTACGGCAAATCAGTGATGACGATATTTATGTTTATTTCTATCGCGATATTGCATACAACACCATTGATATCAAGGTCACATATGATACATCTCAATTGGAGGATCAGAATACAGTTTTGCTGGGTATAATTAATTCCGAAAATAAAATAACTGATAAACGCACCTTCGCCACAAGCAAAATAGCACCGTGTTCATCAAACATTGTTCTTCAAAATAAAATAGAATCCGGTGCGGATTTAAGGCAAGTTGATACGGGTGCCGAAAGACTGCGGTATACAATAACAAATGTTTTCCCCGGTGCAAAATATATACTTGGAAATAATCACCTATACACAATTCAGCAAATTGACACAGAAACCGGAGATGAGCTTTCATATGACTCAGTTGCCACACAGCTCAATACCTTGTATGTTGCGGCAAACAGAGTAGGTACTGATTTGCAGATATGGATGTATGTATCAAAAGGTTCTGTTGATATAGTTTTCTTTAACTATATTATATTTTAAAATTACTATTAAATTTCCAAATATAAAGAACCGGTTAAAACAGTGTCCTCCTACGAAGGAAAACACTCACCGTCGAAATCAAGGAAATGTATCTTATCAGATTCTTTTCTACTCGATTATATATATTCTTTATGAAAAAAACGAGAATTTAACTTCTCGTTTTTTCGCTTTAACGTTTATTAATTTTATACATTAATATAAAGTTATTATTCTGCAACAAAAGGCAAAAGTGCAATCTGTCTTGCTCTCTTAACAGCTTCAGTAAGTTGTCTTTGATGCTTTGCACAATTTCCGCTTATACGTCTCGGAACTATCTTACCACGTTCTGTAATAAATCTTCTGAGCTTTGCCGTATCTTTATAATCAATAGAATCAGCCTTATCTACACAAAAAATACAAACCTTTTTCTTTGCACGTTTAACCTTCATAGGTCTTTCAGTCTTTTCAGGCATATTTATAACCTCCTTCACAATTTTTATCAATAATAATTACATCTTAAAACGGTAAATCATCTTCAGATCCACCCATTGCGGCAAATCCCGATGAATCAAATTCATCATAAGGAACATCAGCAGCCGCAGCTTGAGGCGCAGCCTGATAACCGCCGTTTACATTGGTACCCGTTTCATTTTTTGATCCCGTAAAATAAACCTCGTCAACTATAACATCTGTTGAATATTGTTTTTTACCGTCCTGACCGTCCCATGAACGCGTCTGGATATTTCCAACAAGTGCAATCATACTTCCTTTTGCAAACCACTTGCTTATAAACTCAGCCTGCTGACGCCATGCAGTACAACTGATAAAATCAGCCTGCTGCTGACCTTCCTTTGCAAATCTTCTGTTGACAGCAACAGTAAAACGACACACCGGGGTTCCCTGTGGTGTTTGCTGTAATTCAGGATCTTTGGTTAATCTTCCCATTAAAATTACTTTGTTCATAATCTGCACCGCTTTCCGTTAAACAATTATTTATCTTCCTTGCGGATGATAATTGTTCTTAAGATACCGTCTGTAATTCTGTATTGTCTGTCAAGCTCTTTAGGAAATTCCGAACCTGCTTTAAAATCAACCAAAACATAATAACCTTCTGTTTTATCATCAATTTCATAAGCAAGTCTTCTCTTGCCCCATTCATCTACAGACTCAACCGTACCGTTTTTTGCAATCAGTGAAGTGAACTTTTCTTGTAACTTTGTTCTCGCATCCTCTTCAATGCCGGCATCCATGATAAAAATTGTTTCATAGCTGTTCATAATTTTTTCAGCCATTTTATTGCACCTCCTTATGGACTTATGTCCCAAAATCAAGTTTTGGGCAAGGATTGTCCGATTTTCTCGAACAATTACGGAAACACATATTTTCCGACTGTAATATTATATAGCAAATTTATTAATATGTCAAGTTTTTTTGTATTTATATGATTTATTTTTATTTTTTTTACACAAAGCCTGCAATTATTATTGTAAAAAATATTTAAAATAGCCAAATAGTCCCGTTTTTCTGATAAAAAATAATGTGATTGTCTTTATCTGTTTCCATACCTGCGTGTTCGTCATTCATAATAACAAAATAAAAGTTGTAAAATTTAGCACAAACGCACTTGACAAACATTTTATAATTTATTATAATAAAAAAGGTTTAATTTCAGAAAGGGATGTAATGTGAAAAATAAGCGGCGCATCTCATCTCGAAAGCCTGCCTTGAAGTATCAATACAATAGCAAAACCTACGTTTTGCGTTGCATTAGTTCGAGTAGCAAAATCAAACGATTTTGACTCTCACTGAACATACGTCGGCGGCAGTCTTTCGAGCGACCTGCTTGCTTTTTTTCACATTAGCTTTGTGCCGCCACGTGGCGGCGGAATGGAGGATTAACATGGAAAAAATATTGGAACAAAACAAACAATGGATAGATGAAACATGGAAAAAAATAGACAAAAAATTAAGCCGTGTTGCCATTAAATCAAGAAATAAAATACCTTACACAACAATTAACGGAACACATGATAACAAAATTGATACCTCTCCCGAATGGTGGACAAACGGATTTTGGGGCGGTATGATGTGGCTTATGTACATAGCAACAAAAAACGAGGATTATCGCATCACAGCCGAAACCTCCGAAAAACTTATGGATAAAGCATTAAAATTATATAAAGAGCTTCATCACGATGTTGGATTTATGTGGAATATACTAAGCGGTGTAAGCTACAGATATACCGGAAATGAAGATTCAAAAACAAGGTTTTTATATGCCGCATCGGTATTGGCGTCAAGATATAATATCAAAGGTAAGTACATAAGAGCATGGAACGATTGGGAAGGCGCAAGTCACGACGGATGGACAATAATCGATTGTATGATGAATATTCCCCTGCTTTATCGCGCCTCTTATGAAATAGGTGATGACAGATTTAAATATATTGCAATAGAACAAGCCAATATGACAATGAGAGATCATATACGCCCGGACGGAAGTGTTGTGCATATTGTATCCCACGATCACGAAACCGGCGATGTAATAGAAACATTTGCCGGCCAGGGATATGCTGTCGGTTCTTCCTGGTCAAGAGGACAGGCATGGGCTATATACGGATTTGTTTTATCATATATACATACAGGTATTCAGGAATATCTCGACACTGCGAAAAAGGTTGCCCATTATTTCATATCCTGTATTTGTGACGATTATTTACCAAAGGTTGATTTCAGAGCCCCCGACAGTCCCGTAATGTATGACAGCACCGCCGGAGCCTGTGCTGCCTGCGGACTTATAGAAATTGCAAAATGCGTACCTGAACATGAAAAGAAAATATATATTAATGCAGCAATAAAGCTTTTAAAGGCAATGGAAAGAGAGTTCTGCAACTGGAGCGAGGAAGAAGACGCTATACTTATGATGGGAACGGAAAGATATAACGGCGGTATTCATATGCCTATTATTTACGGAGATTATTTCTTCGTTGAAGCTTTATATAAATTAAAGGGAAATGATTTTCTTGCATGGTAAATAATAATTCTTTTACCAATCTTAAAAATTTAATACGGCATATCCAATCGGTATGCCGTATTTATTCTTTTTAAACACTTATTTGTTCAGTGAGCATTATTTAACTATATCATTATTCATTATAAAAAAGTCGGTAAATTTCATATCTCCGAATTTTTCTATCTTCTTTCCGTCAATAAGAAATTGAACAAAATCAACCCCTTTAATCTCACAAAGAGAATTTACTATAGAATATATAACCAATTCCTCATTTTTGCTGTTTCCGGTATTCTTTTCCACAAATCCGGATTTAAAATTAACAAAACAAGTGTTGTCGGTTGTTTGCGCCGAAACAAGAATTGTATCGGAAGAAATAATATTCCTTTCCTTATCGGGGTATTTTGTTCCTTTGATAAGCTCGTTTACAACATACTGTTCGGTGGGGACGGTATCGGTTATTTTTATAGTCCTCTTTTCTTTTACAAGTTTGTCGGAATCTTTGTCGGCAAAATAAAGAGTAAGCACCTTTGAATCCTTTGTGACCGTATCGCTTTCAAAATCCATATCATCGTTTGACAAAAATCCCAAAGTCGTCCCATCCGAAGATATTATTTCCTCTCCTTCAACGGTTATTTTAATACGCCTGACCGTTTTCAGCTGACACAACGATTTTGAAATCGCATAAACGGTAAGTGAATCTCTTGAATCATCCTTTGTAAGGTAATCTTCGGAAA
The DNA here is from genome assembly GCA_034101885.1 of Clostridia bacterium. Lineage (GTDB taxonomy): Bacteria > Bacillota > Clostridia > UBA1381 > UBA1381 > RGIG1988. Next base: position 20,795 of record JAXEIW010000078.1, read on the forward strand.
AATCAATTGTTACGTCTTTATCGTCAACCGATATTGATTTAACCTGTACCTCTGTATTAAACAAAGGCTTATTTTTACTGTCAGACGGACCTTTAAGCAATTTATCAAGTACCGTTTCTATCAATTCATCCCTATCCTCATACTCTATATCTCTGTTTTCCGAAACAAGAGCCGTATTTTCCTCATTAAAATAATATAAATCAATGTTTATTGTTTTTTTCTTGCTCTGATTGCTTTCGCCGACTATCAATAATGTAGCAATAATTATAATTAATGCAGCCGCAAAGCTGGCAATATATCGTTTTTTAACCATGTGTAATCAAACCTCCGTAGATGCATAAATAAATCGCATCATTCTGCCGAAATAGTTTTTTCATTATCGTGCGATCAATTAATATTTACAGTATATCTTTACCCTTTTAGAAAATTATGCAGATTTGTATCGTATCTGTTCATTATATATGATATATGTTACAAAACTATTAAATTTGTTGTTTGTTTACAAAAAGTTTATTTTTACATAAAGTCCTATTTACTGTAATCGCACACAAAAATCAGGTGCCGGGCAATTTATCGGTGTACTGCAAATAACGTTTTCAGGCTATATATTTATAACTTTATTCGGCAGGTGTCTCTTTTGTTATCACATTTGTATTATATGGCAGATAAATAGAGAAAGTACTTCCCATTCCCACCTCACTTGACACATCTATATGTCCTCCGTGTAAAATCACCGCTTCCTTTGCTATGGCAAGACCTAACCCGGTGCCTCCCGTTTCCCTTGCTCTTGAATCATCAAGACGGAAGAATCTGTCAAATATGTGTTCGTATTCTTCCTTAGGAATTCCGTGTCCGTTGTCCTCAACCTGTATTAAAAGATTTTTTCCTTCTTTTGATAACCCCAACTTTACAAACCCACCCTCATCGGTATATTTAATGGCATTATCGGTTATATTGTAAATTGCCTCCCAGATTTTATCGTAGTCAAGATTAATCGGCATAGGATTTTCCAATTTATAATCGGTATAAAGAACTATATCTTTTGCCTTTGCATTGGTTGACAATTTCTTCACAATAGAATTTAAAAGAACAATTATATCCACAGGTTCAAATTTGGGTACGGATTTTCCCGAATCGAGCTTGGTAAGAGTAAGCAGTCTTTCTATTATTCTTGTAAGTCTGTCCACCTCATCGCTTAAATCTCCCAAAAATTCCCTTGTCATCTCCGGATCGGGATTTTCTGTTGAAATTACACTGTCGCATATTAATTTTATAGTTGCAAGGGGTGTTTTAAGCTCATGAGAAGCATCAGACACAAACTTGCGTCTGTTGTTTTCAAGATTTCCCAGCTCCGAACACATATAATTAATCGTAGCCGCAAGATTTGCAAACTCACTTCTTCCTTTCACTTTAACACGTTTCTCAAAATTTCCTTTTGAGATTTCCTTTGCGGCATCTGTAAATTCATCTACAGGCGAGGTTACTATATAGGACATACCAAAGCTTAAAAATCCCACAAGAACACATATTAATGCAGACACCATATACATATTTATCTTAACATATCCTATGGTTTTGTCAAGATCCGTCATTGCCTCCACAAGATAAACAACTCCGATAACGTTATTATTATCCTTTTGTCTTACAGGAACGGCAACGGTCATCATATTAATTCCCAAATCGTCCTTTAAAACGGTATGCGCCTGTTCTCCCAACGATGCGGACTGTATGATTTCACGCATAAGAACCTTACCGGTGAGTTCCTTATTTGAATCAAACAAAACATTATAGGTAGGATTTACAACAATACCTCTTATATTTGTTCCGATAAGCATTTGCTTTGTGTATTCCTCAATTGCATCGGTATTTTCCACCGACACATATAATGAAATTGTATCGGACATCATATTTGCATTTGCAAAAAGTTTAATTTGCTCATTTTCATACAAATTATCACTGAGCACGCCCAGTATATATATGCTCATCAATACAAGAGTTATCATAATAACGGCAATGTATGTTGCCATCATTGTCCACCTCATTGATGAGAAAAAGTCCTTAATCTTTTTTGTAATAATATCCAACACCCCATTTTGTCTTTATATATTTTGGCTCGGCAGGATTTTGCTCAATTTTTTCTCTTAACCGTCTTATGTGAACATCAACCGTTCTTACATCGCCCGGATAATCGAATCCCCATGCAATATCCAAAAGATTCTCTCTTGTATACACCTTGCCCGGATTTTTCACGAACAGCTCAATCAGATCAAATTCCTTGCTTGTAAGCTCTATTGTTTTTCCGGCTATTATTATATGTCTGAAATTATAATCAAGAGTTATATCTCCCGAAACAAGCAGATCACTTGTGGATTTTCCCGATTCCGCAGGCGTTACCCGTCTTAGAATAGCTTTAATTCTGGAAGTAAGCTCTCTTATATTAAACGGTTTTGTGACATAGTCGTCGGCACCATATTCAAGTCCCAGAATTTTATCTATATCTTCACTTTTTGCAGACAGCATAATAATAGGCACATTTGAAAATTCTCTTATTGCCCTACATACCGTCAGTCCGTCCATTTTAGGCAGCATAATATCAAGTATCACCAAATTAATACTGCTGTCATGCGCAAGTCGCACCGCTTCTTCGCCGTCAAAGGCGGTTTCTACCTGATACCCTTCCTGTTCAAGATTATATTTTATTCCCTTTACCAATAATTTTTCATCGTCTACTACCAGAATTTTCATATGAACATCCCTTCATTTAATATTAGATATTTTTGATTGTGTTATTTTAAATTTTACATTGCTGTTCATTCAGTTTTAAAAATAACACATACCTAAAAGTCATAAGACTCCCATAACATTTTTATTATAGCAGATATTAAAAAATATTTCTATAGTTTTTTGAAAATATTTCAAAAAAACATTTTTTCTGTCTTTTTTCTTTTTTTATATGGAATATAGATGGCAACTTTAACAAAAAATTCGGATTTTAAGCTTAAAATTTAATTTTTTTATAAAAAAATCTTGCAAATATATAAAAAAATCTGTATAATAAATTTATTGATTTAAGTTTTAATATGAAAATATAATTCGGGAGAGAATCATGAATAAAAGAGCTATAATTTTTATTGTTGTGATAATGTCTGTTTTTATGAATATAACAAAACCGGTTCTTTCGGAGCCGACGGATAATACGGTTGAACAAACAACCGCAGATCAAGCGTCCGATAACGTCGAAAACTCCGACGAACCCGCCGAACCGGAAATTGATTTATCTTTGCCCGCTCCTCATGCGGAAGCGGTTTTTCTTACAGATTTAAAATCAGACAAAGTATTGTATGAGAGAAATTCCGATGAAAGATTATATCCGGCATCAACCACGAAAATAATGACGGCGATTTTAACTCTTGAAAATGCAGATTTAACACAAACCGTTACCGCGCAGTCCGAAGCTATTGCTCCAATAACAAACAAACACTCTCATATGGGCATATTGGTAGGAGAAGAATTGACGGTTGAACAACTGTTGTACGGTTTGCTTGTATATTCGGCAAACGACGCTGCCAATGTTCTTGCGGTACATATTGCCGGAAGTATAGACACCTTTGCACAAATGATGAATGACAAAGCCGCCGAACTTGGAGCAACCGGCACGCATTTTGTAAATCCTCACGGTTTTCATGATGACAATCACTATACCACAGCTCATGATCTTGCTGTTATGGCAAAATATGCAATGCAGAATGAAAAATTCCGTGAGATAGTAAAAACAGATATGTATATAATAGAGCCCACCAATAAATATCATGAAACAAGATACCTTTCAAATACCAATCATCTTGTCAGCAGAAAAAGACAAGCCAATTATTTTTATTCAAAGGCGATAGGAATAAAAACAGGGTATACTGATGAAGCCGGCTCGTGTCTTGTTGCTGCTGCCGAAGACGGAGATACGCAGCTTTTGTCGGTGGTAATGAAATGCAGAAATTCATCACTGCCCAACAGTGCATATTCCTTCTGCGAGAGCAAGGACTTACTGGAATACGGTTTTGAAAATTTTAAATATATTACCATCGCTTCCGATAAAGATATAGTAAAAGATTCAAAGGTGTATGAGGCAAAGAAAAATGCAAGAGTAGCTCTTACACCCCAAAACGACGTTTCCTCTCTTTTGCCTGTTACAATAGACAAGGAAAAGGATATTGAACCCGTTTTTGTGCTGAATGAAAAAATTGCCGCACCTATTGCAAAGGGTGATGTACTGGGAACTGTTTCCTATAAATATCAGGGTGAAGTTGTAGGCACCGCAAACCTTGTGGCTGCAAACGATGTCGAGAAGGATATGATAACAGCTTCAATACACCTTGTTATTAAAATTATCACCAATCCGATATTTATTATAATCGCAGTCATTATTCTTTTCCTTTATTTTTATACAAAGAGAAAGAGAAGAATTAACAGAAGAAAAAGACGTAGCCGCATGACCTATGTCAAAGACGATAACAAAAGAATCAGATAAAATCAGATATTCCGAAGCTTCAAAGCTTCGGATTGTTTTTTTTGTAAATGCAATAACTTTTTTGAAAGAATTATAAAAAAAACAGTCATAATTTGATAACTTTTTTATAATTATCTTTAGAATTTGAAATTTTGTATTGCTTTTATTGCAAAATAATGTTATAATGTATATAATCAAATATGCTGTGAATTCTTGGTTTTGCAGCATATATTTTAAGGAGGATTTTTATGTCATATGTTGAAAGAGTTTTAGAAGAACTCGAAAGAAAAAATCCGGCTCAACCGGAATTTATTCAAGCTGCTACAGAAGTATTAACAAGTCTTGCGCCGGTGTTTGAAAAGCACCCGGAATTTGAAAAGGCTGCATTACTTGAAAGAATTGTTGAACCCGAAAGACAAATTATGTTCAGAGTTCCGTGGGTAGATGACAACGGAAACGTACAGGTAAACAGAGGTTTCAGAGTTCAGTTTAACAGTGCTATCGGACCTTATAAGGGCGGTATCAGACTTCATCCGTCGGTAAACTTAGGTATTATTAAATTCCTCGGTTTTGAACAAATATTTAAGAATTCACTTACAACATTGCCTATAGGCGGCGGTAAAGGCGGAAGTGATTTTGATCCGAAAGGCAAGTCAGACAGAGAAGTTATGGCATTCTGCCAAAGCTTTATAAACGAATTATATCGTCATATCGGTGCTGATACAGACGTTCCCGCCGGTGATATTGGAACAGGCGCAAGAGAAATCGGATATATGTTCGGTCAGTATAAAAAGATTACCGACAGATTCGAAGGTGTACTCACAGGTAAAGGTCTTACATGGGGCGGTTCTCTTACAAGAAAAGAAGCTACAGGCTATGGTTTGGTTTACTTTGCCGCAGAAATGCTTAAGGATTTGGGTACAAGCTTTGAAGGTAAAACCGTTATTATTTCCGGTTCGGGCAACGTTGCTATATATGCAACCGAAAAGGCTCAGCAATTGGGTGCTAAGGTTGTTGCTTTATCCGACTCCAACGGATACATATACGATGAAGATGGTATCAATCTTGATGCCGTTAAGGAAATAAAAGAAGTTAAGAGAGGCAGAATTAAGGAATACTTAGAATACAGACCTAACGCTAAATATACCGAAGGCAAGGGTATCTGGACTATTAAGTGTGACATTGCACTTCCTTGCGCAACACAAAACGAATTGTTAATAGATGATGCAAAAGCTTTGGTTTCAAACGGCTGTATCCTTGTTGCTGAAGGCGCTAATATGCCGACAAGTCTTGACGCTACAAAATACTTGCAGGAAAACGGTGTTTATTTTGCTCCCGGTAAGGCTGCAAATGCCGGCGGTGTTGCTACATCAGCTCTTGAAATGAGCCAAAACTCACAGAGATTGTCATGGTCATTCGAAGAAGTTGATGCGAAGCTTCACGACATTATGGTTACAATTTACAAAAATGCCGCTGCCGCTGCCGATGAATATAATAAGTCCTTTAACGGTAAAAAGGATCTTGTATCGGGCGCTAATATTGCAGGCTTCATGAAGGTTGCCGATGCAATGATGGCTCAGGGCGTTTGCTGATTGAAAGTATCATGACGGGGCGGCGGCTGCCGCCCTGTTTTTTTTAAAACAGTTGTTATAAGGAGTTGTTTTATAATATGAATAAATTTATACTCGGATGCAACTACTGGGCATCAAATGCGGGAACTGAAATGTGGAGAAACTGGGATGTAAATGCGGTAAAAGAGGATTTGGATATTCTTACAAAACATGGTGTGGAATATATGAGAGTATTTCCCAACTGGAGAGATTTTCAGCCTATAATTCCGTTAATGGAGGGGCAAGGCAAAATTATGGAATATCGCCTTGAGGGTGATATTTTACCTCAAAATCCGTATTACCTTGACGAAAAAATGATGGACAGATTTTCCCAATTCTGCGACATATGTGAAGAATACAATATAAAACTTATTGTCGGATTGCTGACTGGCTGGATGAGCGGACGTCTTTTTATACCGTCCGGACTGTTTGGAAAAAATCTGTTTACCGATCCTACGGCTCTTTTGTTTGAGCAAAGGTTTATTAAAGGATTTGTTTCAAGATTTAAAGATAAAAAAACAATATTTGCATGGGATTTGGGCAACGAATGTAATTGTATGTCACCTTCCGAAAACAGTTATATTTCAGAAAACTGGACAGGCATAATCTCAAATGCCATAAGGGCAAATGACACCACACGCCCCGTTGTTTCCGGAATGCACTCGTTAAGCTCCGATCCAACCTCTACATGGTCAATACAAGGGCAGGCGGAGTTTAATGATATACTAACAACTCATCCTTACCCTTACTGGGTGGAATATGTAAGAAAGGATGAAATAGGCACATTCAGAACAACTATGCATGCCACCTGTGAAACAAAGCTGTATGCGGATATTGGCAAAAAGCCATGTCTTGTTGAAGAAATAGGAACAATGGGTCCAATGATGTGCAGCAATGAAAGAGCCGGTGATTTTCTCAGATGCAATATGTTTTCAAACTGGGCAAACGGATCTCTCGGAACTATGTGGTGGTGTGCAAACGAACAGACCAATCTAACAACCGTACCATATACATGGAATATGTGTGAAGTTGAACTTGGTATGATAACCGCCGACCGCAAGCCAAAACCTGTCTTGGAGGAAATGGGCAAATTTTCCGAATTTCTTAAAAGTTTAAAATTCAATCTACCTAAGGCAAAAACAGACGCTGTATGCATATTAACCCAAAATCAGAGCCAATGGGGTGTTGCATACATGACCTATTGTCTTGCAAAGCAATCGAACATAAACATTTCTTTTACATATTGCAGCCAAACTCTTCCCGAATCTGATGTTTATTTTCTGCCGTCGATTAATATGCATTGGATTATGCCCGGAGAAACATATGCCGAACTCAAAAAGCGTGTATATAACGGAGCAGTGTTGTACATTTCCAATGAGGACGGTATACTTTCCGGTTTTGAAGATCTTGTGGGATTAAAGGTGCTGGACGCTTCACTGATAAACGAAAACGGATATTTGGAGCTTGACGGCGAGAAAATAGACTTTAAACGCAGCAGAGTTTACAGGACAGAAAAATCAGATGCCGAAATTCTTGCATACGACAATTTAAATATTCCCACAATATCAAAGCACAGATATGGCAAAGGCACAGTATATTATGTAAACTTTCCTTTGGAAAGTATGCTTTTGGAAGAAAGCAATGCTTTTGATACAAACAGATATAAAATATACAGAAAAATATTTTCAGAAACCATTCAAAAACACGACATAATATCAGAAAATCCTTATATTGCTTTAACCGAACACATTGACGGTGACAATATTTACTGCGTTGCAATAAATCATTCTCAGAATTTTCAAAATCCGCAATTCGTTCTGAACGGATGCACTATTGGTGAAGTATATTACGGTTCGCCGGAGAAAATTAATCCATTTGACGCAGTCGTTTTCAAGATAATAAAAAAATAACAGCAATAAACGCAGGGCATTGGAAATTCCATATCCTGCGTTTTAATTGCTTATTTCAAGGATTCTATTGAAGAATCAAACTCAATAACCGAAATCAATTCTTCCTCATCAAAAACTGACGGTAATTCAAGAGTAATGTCATAATTATAACTTTGTTTTTCTACATTATGTGAAATCTCAATATCCTCAACGGCAACATTTTTTTCTTTCAAAAGTTCTGTGATTTCCTTTTGGTATCCCGTTTTATCAACATTATAAATATGCAGAACCTTCAGATGAGGAACAGCAAGAAATCTGCTGTTTCCGTGCAAAATTATCTGCGCAAACAATATCAGTGCCGTAACCAATATTCCCATAGTGTACATTCCTGCACCGATTGCCATTCCTATTCCCGTTGTTGCCCATATTCCGGCTGCGGTAGTAAGACCTTTAATTGTTTGTTTCTGCACAAAAATCATGCCTGCTCCCAAAAAACCTATACTACTTATTATTGTTGACGCCACTCTTGACGGATCCAGCTTTACTTCAATGCCCTCGTACATACCCGCTCTTATAAGATCAAAGAAACCGTATTTTGAAACGATCATCATTAACGCAGCAGCGCATGCCACAATACAATGTGTCCTCAAACCGGCTTCCTTCGCACGGTTCTTTCTCTCATAACCGAGAATCAAACCGCATATGCCGGCAACAATAACTCTTAAAAAATAACTTAACTGAGTAATAATAACCTCCATAATAAACCTCCATTCTGCCGCTTTACGGCATATAATAACAGTTAGTTTACGGAAAATATATCCCGTAAAAAACATTATTCGGGAAAGCAACTCCTTCCCGAATAATTGCACTACATACTTTCAACCGTTTCAATACCAAGCAGATATAAAGCAGATTTTATAACCTGCGTTGCGGCATCAACGATTGCAAGCCTTGCCTTTTGTGTTTCAGAATCCACATCTCCTTTTAAAATAGGACGTGTATTATAAAATTTATTAAAGCATTTTGCAAGGTTGGTTACATACCTGTTAATATAGAACGGTTCATTTTTATCTGCCGCATTTAAAACAGCATCACCAAATGCATTAATCTGCTTAATCAATTCATATTCTTCGTCAGAGGTTGTTTTTGAGAAATCAGGATTTGAATAGTCAATATCACACCTTCTTAATATACTTCTTCCTCTCGCATAGCTGTACTGAACATAAGGTGCCGATTCTCCATCAAAATCAAGCATACTGTCCCACGAAAATACAATATCCTTTTCACGGTTATTTTTCAGAAAAGCATATAAAACAGCTCCTATACCTATTTTCTTTGCAACCTCGTCTTTGTTTTCCATATCCGGACTGTTCTGTTCAATTTTTTCACGGGTTTTTTGTATGGATTCCTTAAGTACATCCTCTAAAAATACCACATCGCCGTTTCTTGTCGACAGTTTTTTATCTGGGAATTTAACAAGACCGAATCCCACGTGAACGCAATTGTCCGACCAACTCCATCCCGCTTTTTTCATTACCTCGAAAATCTGCTTAAAGTGCAGTGCCTGCGGCGTTCCCACAACATATATATTTTTATAAAAATCATAGGTACGTTTTCTGTACAACGCAGCCGCTATATCTCTCGTTGCATAAATCGTTGCTCCGTCGGATTTCAAAATAATACACGGAGGTACGTTGGGATCATCAAGCGTCACAACCTGAGCGCCGTCACTTTCCGTAAGCAGATTTTTCTCCTTTAAAATGTCCACAACCTCCTGCATTTTATCACTGTAAAAGCTTTCTCCGGCATAGGAATCAAATCCGACTCCGAGCATATCATACACTCTTTTAAATTCCTTTAGGCTTACATCACGGAAATATTGCCATAATTCCGTTGTTTCCGGATCTCCGGTTTCAAGACGCTTGAAATATTCTCTTGCTTCATCATCAAGTTCCGGATGTTTTTCAGCCTCCTCATGAAATTTTACATATATCTTTAATAATTCATTTATGGGATCCTTTTCAATTACCTCACGGTTACCCCAGCGTTTGTACGCCGAAATCAGCTTACCGAACTGTGTTCCCCAATCGCCGAGATGATTCAGTCTTACAACGTCATATCCCAGATAGCTGTATATTCTTGCCAAAGAATTTCCCAGAGCGGTTGAAAAAAGATGCCCGATATGAAAAGGCTTTGCAATGTTGGGAGATGAATATTCAACAAGGACGGTCTTTCCTTTTCCCATATCCGATCTGTCAAAAGATTCGTTTGACTCTTTAACCCTTTTCAAAACATCACTTTCAAAGTCTGTACGGTTAAAGAAGAAATTTAAATACGGTCCCACTGCCTGAATGCTTTGAAATTTATTGTCCTCTCCCCACTCCGAAAGCAATTCCTTTGCAATCATTGGAGGTGCTTTTTTAAGTTTTTTTGCAAGTATAAAGCATGGGAATGCAATGTCACCCATTTTAGGCTCCGGCGGAGTTTCCATAACATTTTCCAATTCTTCCTTTTGAAGCCCCGTCATCTTCTCAAGCTTTTTTGCAATATATTCTTTATAGTTCATTATAATCCCCCATTCCGTCGGTTTTTCCGGCGATAATATTGTAACGCAAAAAATATGTAAAAAATTCAATAAGAAGCACTGCCCCTTATTGAACTCCGTAAAACCGGTTCATTTGTATTTCATTCTTTTCGTTTTTTACTGTTCCCATTACTGTATAATATTATAGTATACTTCATTTTTATTCCTTTGTCAAGCAAAAAAACCTACAAATTCACTATATAATTTCAGTGTAAATTTACCTGTTTTACTTAATGCTCACTGAATAAAATCCTCTAAAGCGGCAGTAACTTCCGACGCAGCCGACAGTTTGAAAATTTTGTTTTTCAATTCAGAACTGCCTCTTATTCCTTTAATAAACCAGGCTATGTGCTTTCTCGCTTCCTTAACACCGCGGTTTTCTCCTTTTTCTTTTACAAGCCCCTTCAGAAGTCTTATGGCAGTAAGTATCTTATCCTGTTCGGAAGGAACAAATTCAACACTTCCAGTAGTCAAAAGCTCATTTATCTGTCGAAATATAAACGGATTTCCCTGTGCTCCCCTTGCTACCATAACCCCGGCACAGCCTGTTTCATCAAGCATTCTTTTTGCATCATAACAAGTGAATATATCACCGTTTCCTATAACAGGAACAGAAACCGCCTTTACAACCTTTTCTATTATGTCCCAATCGGCTGCCCCCGAATAAAACTGTTCTCTTGTTCTTCCGTGAACGCATATAGCCGAAGCGCCGTTTGCTTCCGCTATTTTTGCCAGCTCGATAACATTTACACTTTTTTCGTCCCAACCTTTTCTGAATTTTACCGTTACAGGTACGTCTGCCGCATCACTCACCGCGCGTATCACCCTTCCCACCAAACCGGGATTTTTCATGAGCGCCGATCCGTCACCGTTATTTACTATTTTAGGTGTGGGGCATCCCATATTTATATCTATTGCTGACGGATTGTACTTCATAACTTCCGGTATTATCTGCGCCATAATATCAGGCTCACTTCCGAATATCTGTATGGCAGACTGCCCCTTTTGATTATCAAGCTTCATAAGAGATTCTGTTTTTTTGTCTTTATAATATAACCCCTTGGCACTTACCATTTCCGTATATGCAAAACCGCATCCGTATTCGAAACACAGGTTTCTGAACGGAAGATCACTCACTCCTGCCATAGGTGCCAAAAAAATATTGTGTTTTAATTCCGTATTTCCGATTTTCATTTTCCTGCCGATTCCTTTCAGGGTAAATGTTTGTGAAAAAATCAAACGGAAGTGCTGCGTTAACAACACTCCCGCGGTGCTGATTTAATTTAAATGAAATCAAAGCTGCATTTCATCATCATCAGGAACCTCTTCAAGCTCGGTTTCCTCAACGATAACCTCCTCAGGTGCCTCATCATCCTCTTCTTCAATGTTTTCTGCCTGCTTTTCCGCTTCTTCAGCCTTTTTAAAGCTTACGCCGTCAACATGAATATTAACCTTTTCAACAGTCAAGCCTGTCATGGTTTCAACATTGTTTTTAACATTCTCCTGAATTTCCCATGCAAGCTCAGGAATTCTTATTCCGTAATCAACTATAATGTATAGATCTATTACGGTGTTTTTTTCGTTAATATCTACTTTAATTCCCTTTGACGGATTCTTTTTTCCACCCAGAATTTCCGCAATTCCGCCGGCAAAGGAAGCGGTACACATTCCTGCCACACCGTCAATTTCCGTTGTTGAAATACCTGCAATTGTAGCAACTACCTCCGGAGCTATTTTTATACTGTTTACTTCTGGCGCATTTGTTTCAGGAATTTCTGCAATTTCTTCAAACATTTCTTTTTGTTCGCTCATTTAAAAACACCCTTTCAAAATTAATTTTTATCTATTCTATATGTTATATGCATTTTAACACAATATTATTATACATCAAAAAATCAAAAACATCAATATTTTTTTATATATTTTATGTTATTATAACATATTCTTTACAATTTGGCAACAGTTATTATATTTTTTTTACTTATTTTATAAATTGCAATATAAAATGTCCACAAATATTAAGTGAAGTTTTTATATTGCATTTTATATACCGTGACACCCAAAAAATAATTCTTGCATAAATATTGTTTTTATGGTATAATATTTGCAAAAGGTCTTAATACGCAAATCTTTGCGACGTAAGTTGCCGTCTTGTAACACACGCCATACAATATTGACGGCTGTGTTTCATAATTGTTCAGCAGTCATTAATTTATAGAATTAATGAGAATTGCTACGGCAAAAAACAGGGTTAAAAATGTACGTCAGACTGTCGAAAAAATATAATTTTTGAGTTTACAAATTGAGAACTGTAGGGTTAATACAATTCTGATTTTGAGATATATCAAGAGCTCTTATTATCCGACATTCTGACATTCCTGAACGTCTTATTGGTGAATTTTGTTTCCCGATTTAAAGTAAATAATTATGGAGATAATGACATGGAAAAAACGAGATTATATCAGTTAACAGAGACAAGTGAATTTATGATGTCGTTTGTGCTTATTTCTAAAAAGGATAATGTTATTGTAATTGATGGAGGACGTCCTGAAGATATGCCACTTTTAAAGGAATATATCGGTGGCAGACATATCAGCGCATGGATACTTACGCATGCTCATAACGACCATATAAGCGGCTTTATTGACGAAATAAAAAAGAATGGCGGTGCGGACTTTAATATTGAAAAGGTATATTACAATTTTCCTCCGTATGAAATTATAAATAATCATAATGTGAAAGATTATGATTATTATGCAGAAGAACTGAATGAAATCTTGCCTTCGTTTCTTGAAATTGAACCGATAATCAGGAATAAAGCGCATATAACTCATCAGGGAGAGTCTGTGCAAATAGACGAATGCAAGATAGATTTTATCTATTCCTATCATGAGGGATTGACAGACAATCTTATGAACGACAGCTCACTTGTGTTTAAAATCACAACTCCTAATAAATCAGTAATTTTCCTTGGAGATTTGGGGCCTGACGGCGGAGATGTTCTTTTCCGTGAATCAAAACATCTTTTAAAATCAGATATTGTTCAAATGGCACATCACGGTCATATGAATGTAGGTATGGAGGTTTATTCAGAAATTGCGCCCGTTGCTTGCCTATGGTGCTGTCCGGACTGGCTGTATAATGAGCCTGAAATACCATCGTACCTATCCGATGCGCAAATGTTATTCAATCAAGGAAGAATTCGTATGTACGGAACAGCTTTAACCAGAAAATGGATGGAAATTCTTGGTGTAAAACAACATTTCGTCACAAAGGACGGCACAAATTGTATTGAGCTTTGATGGGAAATAAAAACTCATGTGTATATATTTACTGTTTAAATGTGTAAAACAGCTTAAAACCCTGTCCATGAATGTTTTATGGACGTTTGGGACAACAGAGTTTAAATTGATCGAGTAGGAGGGATTTTTTCCCTTTATAATTGGCTTAAATACTAAATCCTGAAAAGTTATACAACTTTTTGACAACTTAGTAATGATTTTTTTCAATGAAATTCAATAATTTTTCTTTTGAATTTTCAAGCCTTGTTTCACTAAGATGAGTATAAATATCAAGAGTTGTTTTTATATCTGCATGACCAAGCCATTTTTGAGCAGTTTTAATATCAATGCCGGCATCAAAGAGCATTGTTTGATATGAATGGCGCAGCTGATGTGGAGTAATATTAACACCGATTTCCTTTATATAACGATTCCAACAGCGTGTTACTTGGGAATTATTCATTAATTCACCTTTATCGTTTTGGAACAAATAATTTTGATTTTTCAATGGTATTAACATTTTCAACAAGCTATCAGACAATGGTATTTCTCTTACGCCTGCATCTGTTTTTGGACTATTTTTTATTTGAGGTTTAGAGCCAATCCATTCAACTGTTTTATTAATTTTTACAACTTTATTATCGAAATCAATATCCTGAGGAGTTAATGCCAATGCTTCACCACGTCTGCATCCTGTCAAAAGTAAAAAGTACGCAAACAATCCAAAAGGTTTATCAACGTTATTTATTATTTTTTTTGTATCTGTACTATCTGCTGCCTGCCTTTTAGTTTTCGGTAAGCTTTTCGGAATAGTGATATACTGACATGGGTTAGAGCTGATATATTGATTCATCACAGCATATTTAAATATAAGATTTAATACCAAAAAGCGTGCTTTGACGGTTTTATAAGCGTATTTTTTATTAGCCAAATTGTTTATAAATGCGTTAACATGGCAAGGTTGTATATCTTCAATTTTATATTTAAAGAAATAATCATTTACATGTTTTAAAGCAGGCTTATATTGTTTTAAAGTGTTATGCTGTAATGTTTGGAAGTGTTCTCGTTCCCATTCTTCGGAAATATTTATAAAAAGTGTTTTATCATTTTGCTGTATTTCGATTTGCTGTAACTGATTATTGAAGTCTTTTGTTGCTTCCCTTTCGGATTTTGCGGAGCTATAAAAATATTTATATGTTCCGTCTTGAAGTTTTACTTTTTTTACATATCTTCCATCCGCTCTTTTTTTCATTCAAATCCTGCCCTCTTTCCTGCAATTTTTAATAGTAATTAAAAAAAGTATTTGTATTATGAATTATATCTCTTGCATAATCAAATACGTTTTTCACGATTTATTACCAACTTTCAGTTAAATTGTTTTATATTATAACATTTTAATTCGGTAGTCGGTACAAGAATTACGCCGCCCAACGGATATGATTCTGCTTTATAGTTGAAAGTCTTTTCCGCAAGTCGCAAACAATAGTCTGATTTGGTATATTCTCCGAGATATACAGGCGAATCCGGCACGTTTACATATTGTTTTTTCGGAAGATTATCATTCTTCGATATGTAGAGTGTGCCCCAATTCTCTACCCACCTAACATCAAAGCCGTAGTCTGCAAGATCTTCTGCAATAATAAATTCTCTGCTGTCACCTTCAATATTATAAAATTGAATAGGCTCTCCGTTTAAATATCCTACATTTGAAGAAACATATACTTTCTTTGATATTGTTTTCTTTGGTTGAGAATAATTTGTTGACGTGTTGTATGTATGACTTGATGATGAACCGCTGTTATATATATGACTTGACGATGACGTGCTGCCGGAGCTTGAAGAATAACCCGATGAATAGCTTGATGATGAACTCGAAGAATAACTTGATGAAGATGTTGAACTGCTTGAAGAACTGTAAGGGCATACTCCGTTCGGATGCAGATGGGGCGGATGACCTCCGCAGTGGTAATGATAGTAACCCAAGCCGCTTTTGTTTTTGTTGTCCCTGTGTCCGCCGTTTGCGTCTGTTCTTCCGCTATGCGCAAAAGAAGTTATTGAACACATAGACAACGCCAATAATGTTGAAATAATTTTGACAATATTTTTTTTCATTTGTAAAACCTCCAAATTAATTAATATCTTTCATCTACAATATGTTTACCGGAAATAATAAGTGCAATATAATATATACTCATTATTACATATCCTATATGAAATGTGTCTTTTGCGATTCCATAAAATATATAAAGTAAACTCAAAGTAAGCATAATCATTCCAAAAGCAATATATCGCGTCCCTTTTTTTGATTCTTTGATTGCTTCCGAAGCATATATTGTTAAAGTTGTGCCGTAGTAAATTGGAAGAATAAGAAAGGACAACAATACAGAACCGCCCATTATGTATATTACTATTTTCAAAAATACATTCAACGTGTCTATTAAATCAAAAAGATACGCTCCAATAGTGAGAGAAATAGACGTGATTACGCTTGTCAGACAGCTTGCCAAATATAAAACAACCCAAGATAAAAATCTTCTCATAACCTTTCACCTCTTTTTATATTAATAATTCCCACTCTCAAGTAAATCCTTTCTATTCCTAAAATATATATAACTAAAAGCAATAACGATAACCGTAATGCTTATACTGCACAGTCCTATTTCAAGATACTCATATCCATAAGAAATAGAAAGTTTTACTACTTGAGAAACTCTGTTTACTATACAAAGAATAAATGATACTAAATTCATTTTATATGCAATAGGTTTTTTTAAAATAAATAATATAGATACTGTTATTCTCCATATTCCATATACGAATGCTAAAATAGATGTAACACCTAATACCTCCAAATATTCTTCCGATCCGTTATATAGCCCTAATACGCCTAATGCAGAATAAATCAAGCCTAAATTAACGTACATATAATAAAATGTACCTATTTTTTTCTTTTTTTTAACCGATTTCTTTTTAAAAAATGACATAATTATCGCTCTCCTATTAAAAAAATATATATAACATAATAACAGTCCCTTTTCTTTAGTATAAATATGCTGTTATTATTTTTTGTATCATGGTCGGCATACGGAGCAAGGAGAATAATTTTTCTCTGCTTCTGAACGCTTTAACATGGTACAGTTTTTATTTTTTATATATTGACAGTCGTCACGGTGATATTTACTGCCGGACGGCGTAACATATACTATATCATTATTCGATTTATATTCTTCCTTATTGGAACTTGAATTGACTCTTTTACAAGAGCTAACAGTATATCCGGTAAAAAATCCTACAAACATACCTGCAATTAATAACATGGCAGTTATCAGTTTTAAATTGTATTTTTGTTTATCATACAAAAGAACATAAACGAAAGCTTCTGCTTCGGAATCAGCTTCATCTTTATTTTGAAGATAAAGTGTGCCGTTTCCGATATGCCCCAACATGATATGACCGATTTCATGCAGTATTCTATGAAGTTTTTCGAAGTATGATATATTATCGTTTATAAATATTATATGTGCCAAATTGTTATAAGTAAATGCCGAAGTGTTTTGCGCTATATATGTAAGGTCATATAGATTAATATATTCATCATCAAACGATGAAAAAAATATTACATTATATCCTATACTTTCCGCATATTTAACAGCATTTACAAGTGTAATTTCTCCTTGTATTGCTTTTTTTAAATTATTAGCAGTCTCTTTAATTTTACTTTTCATTTCTTCTCCGGTTTCCGGGACTGCTATTATGCTATCAATATTATGTGATCTCGGGTTTCCTCTTTGGCGGAACACCTTTAGTTCTTTCACCGCCGAAAGCGGCAATTTCATATCCGTTACCATTTCCCATTAATGAATATATATATTCAAATGTTTTTTCTTGCCCTATTTTGTCAAGTTTATTAAATATAGTATCAAGTAAACTGTTAAATTTTATTTTTAACAACGATTCTATATCTCTGAGATGATTAATAGTATGTGAGTTATCGTGTGGTATCATTATTGTGTTAGACAGTCCTGTTATGTGTGATGCAGCTTCTTGTATATTTTTTCTTGACGGGAACGTTTCCAATAAATCCCACATATCCGGTAACAATGCTGAAAGATTTTTGAGTTGATTAGAATAACTTTTTAACTTTCTTGATATTTCCTCATGTTCTATTTTGTTTTTTTTATAATCCAATGTTGTTATTATTGGTAAGCAAAATGAATTTATATAATCAATGAAATTATTTATAAAACGATAATATTCATCTAATATGTGTGACGGGATTTGATTTGTTATATCTGCCTCATTTCTTGAAAGAAGATAATCAACTGAGCAATTTAAATAATCTGCAATTTTTATAAGATTATTTATTGTTGGTTCCTTGATCCCGTTTTTATACTCATTCATAAGACCTTGTGAAATGCCGGTATTTTTGGCAACAGAATAAGCTGAGATGCCATACTTTTGTAATAATTCAACAAATTTTTTACTAAACATTTATACAACCTCCATAAATATCTCAAAAGAGATATAAAAAATATTGCAATTATATCTCATATGAGATATAATATACTCATAAGAGCACATAAAAGCTTTTAAGTGTTCTTCAAAACAAGAACAAATCTTAGTAAAGATAAGAATGTTCTAATGTTTGCTTTGTTTTACAAAAAAGCGCCGAGTTTTGTTAAATTTTGTTTCGCAGCTCTATTATACAATATTCGGCATTTTTTGTCAAGAACTATATGTAATTTTCATCAAAAGGAGGTGAAATTTATGAATAAATTGGAATATTACAGACTTAAAAAGGGTTTGACACAACGAGAACTTGCGAAATTAGCCGAAATAGAACAGTCGGAAATTTCAAGAGCCGAAAAAGGGTTAAAAGATTTGAAAGGTTTCGAATGGTTGAGCTTAGCAACCGCTCTTGACTGTACTGTTGATGAGTTGTTAGGAAAGTAAGTAATTTGAAGCTTACGGGAAGAAAGGAGTGATAAATATGCCGAGAGAAGTTAACGGATTGCGTGAGTGGGTAAGCGATTACATTGACAAAGGTTTTCCGAATATTTTAACAAACAAGCAGGCGGCAACTATTTTAGGAACATC
>JAXEIW010000079.1:0-3986 GCA_034101885.1 Clostridia bacterium
CGCCAACTGCTTTGCAGTTGCGCAACTCGCATAATGCATTGCCCCCTTTAGACTATGCTCTTTGGTTGGGCGGTTCAAGTTTTGCGTTCTTTTTCAGACAACAGTCAAGGAAGTTTAGTTGAATTGTTTAGCTTTTATGAAAATAATGCTGCCAACACACAGTGATAAACAATAATTTATACCTGAATAGTAACCGGTAAACATTATTTATTATTCCTTTATTTTTTAAAACTATTTACTTTATGTAAATTTTGTGGTATTATAAAGGGAGCGGTATTAAAAACAACAGATTTTTCGGAATAAAAACCTGCCGCATTCTTCGAAACGGATATTTTGAAAGGAGTCAAGGTCATAACAATGAACAGCTACAAAAATTTTGCCGAATATTATGACAGGCTTATGGCCGAGGATATAAATTATAATCATATAGCCGACTATATTGAAAATATATTTGCGGAATATAATCTGAATCCGGAGCTTGTATGTGATCTTGCCTGCGGAACGGGTAATATTACAGTCCCACTTGCAAAACGCGGATATGAAATGATAGGTGTTGACAAGTCGGTGCAGATGCTAAATGCCGCAAGAAAAAAATCAATTTGCGAGCATACCGACATTTTGTTTTTAAACCAAAATATTTCAAAGCTCGATCTTTACGGAACCTGTGACGCTTTTTTATGTATGATAGACGGAATAAATTATATAATAAATCCAAGTTCCCTTGAGGATATGTTTAAAAGAATAAAAACCTGTTTTTTGAATCCGAAAGGTATTTTTATTTTTGATATAAGCAGCTTTTACAAGCTGTCCGATGTTATAGGGAACAACACCTTTATCCATGATGGAGATGATATTTATTATTCGTGGGAAAACAAATATTACAGCGATAAAAAGCTGTCCCATATGTATTTAAACTTTTTTATTAAGGGAGCACACGGATACCGCAGATTCTGTGAGCATCATTTGCAAAGAGCATATACGGAGCAGGAAATAAAAAAAGCATTAAAAAAAGCCGGTTTTACCGACATTGATATATATGAACCTTTGACCTTTAATCCTCCTGATGAGAAAAGCCAAAGGATTGTTTTTGCTGCAAGATAGGATTATATCAAATCCCCCGTTGTGCGGGGGATAGTATTCATCCTCTGCAAGATTATTCAACGATAAATCTTTTAACCTCTGCCATGAACTCATCACGCTGATCGCCGCAGTGAGCTTCTACTTTGATAGGCTTTGAAAGATTCAGACTGAAAATCCCCATGATGGATTTAGCGTCTACAACATATCTTCCCGATGTCAAATCAATATCAAAATCATACTTTGATACTATGTTGACAAATTCCTTTACATCGTTGATTGAATTAAGTATTATGTTAAATACTTCCATGATTATGCCTCCCTGTAAAATTATTTGTAGCTTTATACTACGATATATATAATACAACTATTTTTTGATACAGTCAATAGATATAAAAATTTGTTAACAAATTTTAGGAAATAGTGCCAATAGATGTGTGAAAACCTCATACATTATGCAACAATAATATTAATATTACTATAAGGAGATACTATATACCGGCACAAACCGGCAATGACATATTTATCCGAAACGGATTTTTTTTGAAAGGAGCAACAGTTAAAATATGAGTAAAGTAGCGTTTTATACCCTGGGGTGTAAAGTAAATCAATACGAAACAGAAGCAATGTCGGAGCTGTTTACGCAAAAGGGGTATGACTTGTGCGATTTTGACGGATATTCCGATATATATGTTATTAATACCTGTACCGTTACATCAATGAGCGACAGAAAGTCACGTCAGATAATACGCCGTGCAAAAAAGCATAATCCGAATTCCCTTGTGGTGGTAACGGGATGCTATGCCCAAACTAATCCCGAAGCGGTTCTTAAGATTGAGGATGTCAATCTTGTAATAGGAACAAGCGACCGAAAGAGAATTGTCGAGCTGTGCGAAGGACTTACGGCAGAGGATCATTTTTCCTGCGTAAATGATATAATGAAAAATCATGAATTTGAAAATCTTTCAATTTCAACATATCATGAAAGAACAAGGGCATATATTAAAATCCAAGAGGGCTGCAACCAATTCTGTTCGTACTGTATTATTCCCTATGCGCGCGGTCCTATACGCTCAAGAGAAGAAAAAGATGTGCTTGAGGAAACAAAAATTATGGTTAATAACGGTTACACCGAAATTGTATATGCCGGTATCCATGTAGCTTCATACGGACTGGACAGAGGAAAAGCACAGCTTTCGGAGCTTTTATGCCGCGCAAACGAAATTAACGGTATAAAAAGAATACGTCTTAGCTCGATAGAACCTATGACGCTTAACGAAGAATTTATAGAAAGTATAAAGGACTGTGACAGGCTCTGCAATCACTTCCATTTATCACTGCAAAGCGGCTGTGATGAAACCCTTAAAAGAATGAACCGAAAATATACCACAGCACAATATAAAAAAATAACCGACGGTTTGAGAAAGCATTTTCCCGATATTGCCATAACTACCGATATTATGACGGGATTCCCAGGAGAAACCGAAGAAGAATTTGAAAAAACTGTGGAATTTGTAAAAGAAATTCATTTTGCCGATGCTCATATATTTCAGTATTCGCCGAGAAACGGAACACCTGCCGCAAAAAGAACCGACCAAATTCCTCCTGAAATAAAGGAAAAACGCAGCAGAATT
This sequence comes from Clostridia bacterium, assembly GCA_034101885.1. Classification (GTDB taxonomy): domain Bacteria; phylum Bacillota; class Clostridia; order UBA1381; family UBA1381; genus RGIG1988. The sequence continues at coordinate 2,712 of JAXEIW010000079.1, forward strand.
TTAATTGATTTGTGTGCGGAAATGAGAGATGAATTTATTTCCTCCTTTATCGGAAAAACTCTTGAAGTTCAGTTTGAACAACGCAGAAGCGACGGTCTTTTTGAAGGGAAAACCACAAATTATATCACCGTTGCCGCACCGTCCGATGAAAATATTCAGGGAAAATATTTTAATGTACTTATTGAAAGTACAAAAGACGGAATAGCATACGGAAAAATAAAAATCATATGACACTGTGTAAAAGAGCTGCTTTAGCAGGCGTCATATTTCTATTAAAAATCTTCCATTTATATACAAACAGAAAAACATTTTAAAAACTTTAAAAATGCGTATAATAAAAAAAACTATACACATACATTAATGCCGCTTTGATAAGCAATCTGCTTGCATCTTTTACAAGTTATGATTTGTGCAGTCGGATGGCGGCGGAATGGAGATCAACGTGAAAAATAAGCGGTGCATCTTGCCCTTTATAGGAGCTTGAAGTATCAATACAATAGCAAAACCTACGTTTTGCGTTGCATTAGTTCGAGTAGCAAAATCAAAGATTTTGACTCTCAATGAACATACGTCGGCGGCAGTCTTTCGAGAGATCTGCTTGCTTCTTTTTCACATTAGATTTGTGCCGCCGCAATGCGGCGAAATGGAGGATTAATATGACAGAGTTTTTTAACATAAATGATTTAATATACAATGTAAATGCCGGTATTGGTGATGATATGGGTAATGACGGAAAACACAGTACATATAAAGAAGTGCTTGATAAAATCAGGCATCTGATATCTCAAAATCACTCGTCAGAGCTTATTAATGTACTGTATTCCGAAACAGCCGGGGACAAGCTTAAAAACTTAATCGTAAGGTATCTTAATCAAAACAGATTATCGGTCAGTGATTGCAGCAGCATTTCGGAGCTTGCAGACAGGATATATGAGGATATGGCAGGCTTTGGCGTTCTTACGAAATATATAACCGATACCGAGGTTGAGGAGATAAATATAAACAGTTGGAACAGTATTGAGGTAATATATCCCGATAAAATAATAATTCTTTCCGAAACGTTTATAAATGCCGATGATTGCATGGATAAGATAAAGAAAATGGTTTGGCTTGGTGGAAGCATCGTTGACGGTTCAGCTCCTACAGTAGACAGTTTCATTGGTGAGGGTATTCGTATTTCAGCAATCATTCCGCCTTGTGTCGATAAGAAAACCGGCGGTGTTGCATCAATCAGAAGGCAGAAGAAAAATGTTATTACAAGAGAACTTATGATTC
>JAXEIW010000080.1:0-12748 GCA_034101885.1 Clostridia bacterium
AATACCTTTTCCGGCTTTCTTTCACTGTAGACTGACAAACTGCCGCCGTCACCGGTTTTTAGTTCAACACTGTTTGGATTTTTTTCAAAAAATGTTATTGTTCCTCCGCAGTTATACTTATTTGTCAAACCTATTGGTGCAATACCGTCCTCAATTTTTGTTACAGTGAAAATATTAAAATCAATCGGCTTAAGACTGAATTCAACAGTATCATTATATTCCATTTTCATAAGCTTATTGTTTTTTTCATCATAAACCACATATTCTCCGCTGTCAAATCCGTCAACATCACATGGTGAAACCGTTTTTGACAATTCGGTATCGGAGGTAAGATTAAACGCACCTATAACTCCTGTATAAACATTGTAATTGAAAATCTTAAATATTTCATTTCTTTCCTCGCTGTCGACAAATAAGCTGTCGGCAGTAGGTCTTGCATTATGTGTGCATATCGGTAAAACAGAATCGGCCATTGTCAGTTTTTCTATAACATCAAAATCATGTTCGCCCACTCTGTCCGAAACATAAACAGGGCTTCCGCTTATGGCACGGGACGCCGCATGGAACTTGCCGAACTCATGCTTTGTCTGAAACATATCCCAATCACAAACGAGAAATTCTCCCATAAACATACTTGCAAATGCATTTGTAAAAACGTGAACTCCATGACTTTTAGGATTTAACGGATAAAAGTCGTCACTTGAACGCATTACTGTTGCGGAAAGAGTATTTAATATGTGATCGTTGGAGCAGGACATACAATTAATAAGATTCCCGTTAAAGTTTCTGTTTACCGACGCTTCAAGACCTTTTCGGAATGCCTTAACAACCGACACTCTGCCGCCTTCTCCCTGTCCTAAGCCCTCTATTGCAGCCTGAACATCAACCTTTACGCCGTCAACCCCCTGTTTTCTTAATAACGTATGATATTCGTTATAAAAATCAAAAGCCTTTTTCGTATTAACAAGTCCATAAGGAAAATGAAGTGCTTCACTGTATTCTTTATTAACCTCATACATAGTTTCCGAGTGATTCTGTGCCTTTAACTTTACATCAAAATCCTGCATTTCCGGCGATTTCGGATACACTCCGCCCCAATATCCCATAACTGCGTGCCAAACCATAAAAAATTTTACATCATACTCCTCTTTTGCTTTTTTTACGGTAGGTGTAAGATCATTATTGAATTTTTCATTTGCCTTAAACGATGATAACTGATGATGTCCTCTGTCAGCATCAACAGGCTCAACCGTCTGCCAGCCGTCATCAAGAATAAGGAGTCCCGGCAAAGCGCCGCCCCTTTTAAAATCCTTTAATCCGTTTTCAATATCCTCTGCCGTTACTTTTTCATAAAAGCTGTCCCATGTACACCAACCGAAATAATTCATAAATTCAGGAATTGATTTTTCTTTTCTAAGCCTTAAATCAGGCAGAAAATCAGCAATCTTTTCCGACACTTTATTCATACTTTCATAAGGATTTTTTCCGTCACAAAAGAAAGCCAGCACAGCCTCATTAATTTGCGTCGCATCATCTCCTGTTTCGCACTGTATGTAAAGTTTATTGTCTTTACCCCTTATTGCGCATCTGTACGGCTCATCTGCCAAAGGAATAATAACGGTATATGTATTATCCTCATATTTAAGCAAAAGCCATTGAGTTTCGGGTGGAATATCACCAAGATCACTACCGGTCTTAACCTTTTGCCAATACACACAATCTCTGTATATTGCCGCAAAGTTTTTAACCTTGTCACATATACCTATTTCAATCAAAAAATTGCTTTTCCTTTCATCGCTTACAAAACTTATTTTATTATCCTTAAAATTAATTTTATTGTTCGTAATTTCAAAGTATCTCATTAACTTTCTCCTTAATTATATATTTCTTATTTCTTCAATAACCGCTGCCAATGCATCCCCCATCTGGCAATATCCGGTAAAATTCGGATGTACCCAGTTTGATTGTTTTTTTACCGTTTCCTCTGTATATTTATTTGCCTTTACATATTCATACGGGAATCCGTTTACCGGATCAACACAGGCAATCATCGGAGAAAGATAAATATTTTCTTTTTGTCTGTTGTCAAAATTATTTATTAATTCATCGCAGGCGTGCATTATATTAAACCGATACATTTTTTCACTGCCCGAACAGCCAAGCTGTGTACCCCAGCAATACTGCTCCGCTCCGAGAACAGGCATATTTACAATAACCTTTATATCCTTATCGGTTTTATGTATTTCTTCAATCATTCTTTTTGCATAATTTATATATTTTCCTATTCTTTCAGCAGATTTTTCATAAGGACAATTCTGCAGGTCGTTTGCACCCATCAAAATACTAACTATTTCCGGCTTTTCAACACTAAATCTTTCAAGATACTTTCCGAAATCAAATTCAAATTCAGGATTTTCCGAAATCAGTTCTTCATCCCCATTGTTTTTTCTGTAAAGCTTTTTATCTTTCGTATAGTATTGACCTTCTGCCATTTCGCCGTAATTCAAGCCGTAATACTGATATGTAACAGCATTTATATCGGCGGCATTATCGGCAAAATCCTTATTACCGAAATAATTTTTTCCTTCTATTCCTTTAGGAAATAAGAAAGGTGAAAGTCCGAATTCCTCAAACCAACTGTTAAAATACTGTTCAAATGCCCATCCGCCTCTGCCTTCCTGTTGAATATTCCCGTTAAGACTTCTCATGCCAACCGTTTCTATACCTCTTAGGGTTTCAAAAATATGATTAATATATTTTTGTGAATATGTCATGCTGTCGCCGATAAACATAACTTTCGTTCGTACATTTTCTTTTCTTTCAACCATGACGATTCTGCTTTTCTTTGAACAGAGTTTTTCTCCGTATTCATTGTATACAACAATCTCAAAATCAAACTCATCGTCTTTTTCAAGATAATTTGACAGTCTCCAGCAGTCGCCTAAATTCTGTCCGTATTTGCATTTAACCTGTATATCCCATCTATCATCATAAGGGAGTAAAATATTTTTAAAATAAATATTATATTCTTCGCTCATTGTCACAATATTCTGATTTTTTTTCATTTTCTTAATATAGATAGTATCCGGCAATAAAACAAGATTTTTTCTTTCCATTTGATATAACCCTCTTTTTCTTTAATTTTATACATACTGACCGAGTGTTTTCTCGATTTTTTTATTATAACTGATTATACCATTTTATTCAAATTAAATCAACATTAATTTACAAAAAAATTTCATATTTTTATTGTTTAACATGAAACAATGTTAAACAATAAATACAATATTAAATATATTTTTTGCTTGTCTTGCCTTAAAAAACGCAATTAGTTTATTATTTTTTTATGCAAATTGTTTTTTTTAAATAAATTTATAATTTAAAGTTGTTTTTTTTTTTGATTTGTTGTATAATTTAATGTGGTGTTATAATAAAAATTTGATAAAAACTTTTGCAAGAGCGAAAGTTATCCTGAATTGTTTCAACCTCTCAGCATATTTCTTGAGGTTACATTATTGTATAAAGAAAGCCGGTGATTAAATTAATGTTTTTTAAGCATTTGAGAGAAGATGTAAAAGCCGTATTGGATCGAGATCCCGCAGCAAGAAACTTTCTTGAGGTATTGCTTCTTTATCCCGGAGTTTCTGCGGTAAATTGGCATCGTGTTTCGCATTTTCTCTATAAGCATCATATGAAATTCCTTGCAAGATGGATTTCGCAGACCGTAAGATTTACGACAGGTATCGAAATTCATCCCGGTGCAACAATAGGCCGAAGATTTTTTATAGACCATGGAATGGGAGTTGTAATAGGCGAAACAACCGTTATAGGAGATGACTGTACAATATATCAGGGAGTAACTCTCGGAGGAACGGGAAAGGAAACCGGAAAAAGGCATCCGACTCTGGGCAATAATGTTATGGTAGGAAGCGGAGCAAAAATTTTAGGTCCGTTTACCGTGGGCGACAATTCAAAGATAGCGGCGGGAGCAGTTGTTTTATCGGAGGTTCCTCCAAATTCAACCTGTGTCGGGGTTCCGGCAAGAATTGTCAAGCGCGAAGGTGTAAAGGTTTCATGCTCCGATCTTGACCAGGTTAAAATCCCCGATCCGGTATCATTGCAGCTGTGTACTCTTTCAGTACATATCGCAAACCTTGAAAAGAAGATAAAAGAGCTTGAAAAAGCAGCGGAAAATTATACAGCCGAATAAAATATTTCTGCCGAATTTAACTTGTAATCTTTAAATACGAAGATTTTTCAAACTCACAGTTTTATATAGATTTATTTTACACTAAATGTCAGGAAAGGAACTGTTATATTATGAAAATATATAATACAATGACAAGAAAAAAAGAAGAATTTGTCCCAATTGATAAAAACGAAGTTAAAATGTACTCATGCGGTCCTACTGTTTATGACTACTTTCATATAGGAAACGCACGTCCCTTTATTATATTCGACACAATGCGCCGTTATCTTGAATATAAAGGCTATAATGTCAAGTTTGTTCAGAATTTTACCGACATTGACGATAAAATGATAAATCGTGCCAACAAAGAAGGCATTACAGTCAAAGAGCTCGGCGATAAATTTATTAATGAGTATTTTAAAGACGCAAAGGCTCTTGGTATTCATGAGGCAACCGTTCACCCCAAGGCTACCGAAAATATAGACGCTATTATAGACATAATAAAGAAGCTTGTTGATAACGGATTTGCCTACAACGTTGACGGAAATGTTTACTTCTCAACAAAAAAATTCAGAGAATACGGAAAGCTTTCAAAGCAGCCCTTGGAAGATCTTGAAGCCGGTGCAAGAATAGATGTTAACGAGCATAAAGAAGATGCCATGGATTTTGCTTTATGGAAGGCCCAAAAAGAAGGCGAACCTGCATGGGAAAGCCCATGGGGCATGGGACGTCCCGGCTGGCATATAGAATGTTCTGCAATGGCAAACAAATATCTGGGCGAGACTATCGATATTCACTCGGGAGGTCAGGATTTAATCTTCCCCCATCACGAAAATGAAATTGCTCAAAGTGAATGTGCAAATCAGAAACCATTTGCAAACTACTGGATGCACAACGGATATATTAATATAAATAATCAAAAAATGAGTAAATCTCTCGGAAATTTCTTTACGGTTCGTGATATTATAAAGAAATACGATCCCGAAATAGTAAGATTCTTTATGCTTTCATCTCATTACAGAAATCCGATAAATTTCTCGGATATGTTAATGGAACAATCCAAAGCGGCCGTTGAAAGAGTTTATACCTGCATTGACAATCTTCATTTTCTTCTTGACAACTGCGAGGACAGAGAATTAAACGAAAAAGAAAAAGAATTTTCCCAAAAGCTTGATGAATATAAGCAGAAATTTATCGATGCAATGGATGATGACCTGAACACAGCAGACGCAATTGCCGCAATATTTGACATAGTTTATGCATCAAACACATATCTCTCATCAGAGGGCAAAAACGCACATACCGTAATAGATAAAGCACTTGCGGTAATAAAAGAGCTCGGCGATGTTTTGGGATTATTCGGGAAAAGCAAAAACGACTCTCTCGATTCGGAAATAGAAGCTTTGATTGAGGAAAGAAATCAGGCAAGAAAAGAGAAGAACTGGGCAAAAGCCGATGAAATAAGAGATAAGCTTAAGGAAAGACACATAATACTAAAAGATACTCCCATGGGAGTTAAATGGAGCTACGAAGAATGATGAATACTTCAAAACCCTCACAGTATTCCCCTCTGGTTCTTGCGTATATCGGTGACGGCGTATATGAATTGTTTGTCAGAACAAAGATAATTAAAGAACACACCGATATGCCCACCGCAAAGCTTCATAAATTGTCAATAACTCATGTAAAGGCTCATGCACAGAGTAACTCAATGCTTGCAGTTGAACCGATTTTATCGGAAGAGGAGCTTTCTGTTTATAAAAGAGGACGAAACGCAAAATCCGCTACCGTTCCCAAAAACGCAGACGTTGCCGACTACAGACGTGCGACAGGCTTTGAAGCTTTAATCGGCTATTTATATTTAAAGGGAGATACACAAAGATTGAATGAAATTATGGAGCTGGCATATGCCAATTCCGTTGACAAAAAATAAAATAATTTCAGACACGTTTAGAAAGGAATGTTTACACATGGACAAAAAAAGAATTCTTGAGCTATCTATCATAGCAAACAAAGTTCGCAAGGACGCACTAACTGCAGTTTATACACCCGGTTCCGGTCATCCCGGCGGCTCATTATCTGTTGCCGACGTTCTTACGCTGCTCTATTTTGAAATAATGAATATTAATCCGGAAAATCCTAAGGATCCCGACCGTGACAGATTTGTATTATCAAAGGGGCACACTGCTCCGGCTCTTTATTCCGTATTGGCAGAAAGAGGCTACTTTCCTGTTGAAAAGGTAAAAACCTTCCGAAGCATAGACAGTAATCTTCAGGGACATCCCGATATGAAAAGCGTTCCCGGCGTAGATATGTCAACCGGCTCTCTCGGACAGGGTATATCCGCTGCCGGCGGTATGGCTCTTGCCGCTAAGCTTGACAATAAATCATACAGAGTGTACTCAATCGTCGGTGACGGCGAATCGGAAGAAGGACAAGTATGGGAACAAGCCATGTTTGCAGCTCATTACAAGCTTGATAACTTTACGGTATTTGTTGACTTTAACGGTCTGCAAATTGACGGCGACATAAGAGAGGTTATGAATCCCACTCCTCTCGATAAAAAGTTCGAAGCCTTCGGTTGGCACGTTATCACCTGTTCGGCTCATGATTTCGAAGCGCTTTATAACGCCGTTGAAGAAGCAAAAAATACCAAAGGAAAACCGACAGCAATTATTATGAATTCAATTAAAGGCAAAAACGTTTCTTTTATGGAAAATAATGCATCATGGCACGGTTCTGCTCCGAACAAGGAACAATATGAGCAGGCAATCAAGGAGCTTGACGCGATAATTAAAAAACTGGAGGTAGAATACAATGGCTAAAAAAGCAACGAGAGAATCATACGGTGCTGCATTGGTTCAATACGGCGCTGACAAAAATATAGTAGTTCTTGACGCGGATTTATCCAAGTCAACAAAAACCGATATGTTCAAAAAAGCTTATCCCGACAGATTTATTAATATGGGTATTGCGGAAGGCAATATGATGAGCGTTGCCGCAGGTCTTGCCACAACAGGCAAAACGGTATTTGCTTCTTCTTTTGCCATGTTTGCCGCAGGAAGAGCATTCGAACAGATAAGAAACTCAATTGCCTATCCTAATCTTAATGTTAAAATCGGCGCAACTCATGCCGGTATTTCGGTTGGTGAGGACGGTGCGACACACCAATGTCTTGAAGATATTGCGCTCATGCGTTCGCTCCCGAACATGATTATAATAAACCCTGCCGATGACATTGAAGCACAGCTTGCCGTTAAAGCAGCTATAGATCACAAAGGCCCGGTATATATGAGATTTGCCCGTCTTGCCGTTGATGATATTAACTCTGCCGATTACAACTTTGAGTTGGGAAAGGGTGTTACTCTTTCGGAAGGCAACGATGTTACAATTATCGCAACAGGACTTATGGTTGCCGAGGCGCTGAAAGCAAAGGACGAGCTTTTAAAAGAAGGCATTTGTGCGCGTGTAATCAATATCCATACAATCAAGCCTATTGATGAGGAAATAATCACAAAAGCCGCAAAGGAAACAGGCGCAATCGTAACCTGTGAAGAACATTATATTATGGGCGGCTTGGGAAGCGCAGTATGCGAAGTTGTATGCAAAAATTGTCCCGTTCCCGTTAAAATAATAGGAACAGACAGATTCGGAAAATCAGGAAAGCCTGCAGAATTATTTAAAGAATACGGATTGACCGCCGAAAATATTGCAAGCAAAGCAAAAGAAGTTATGAAATTAAAATAATCAGCCGTATTTTATTCGGGATTAAACAAAAAAACGGAAAGGATATTTATCTTATGAAAAAATTTATACCATTATTTATTTGTATATGTATATTTTTAGCTTCATGCGGAAAAAAAGATAAGATAGAACCGAGAGATACGGTATATCCTTCCGATCTTGTAACCGTAGAAGAACTTGCACCTTTTATAGGATATACTCCTGTTATGAGCGAAACACGAAGCCGGCGTGTTTCTGATGCTGTCTTTGTCAGCGATCCTATAGGCAAAGAAGATATTGTGGAAATCAAGGTTCGTCAGAAAAATGGTTTGCAGAGTGAAAGCGAAGTTAAGGAGTATTTCGATGAATGTAAAAAAATGCGTTCCGACGCATTTGATGTTCAGCTTGACAATACTGTCGAAGCATTTATTGCATATCCAACTCTTCACTATTATATAAACGGTTATCATGTTGAAATTACAGCCGGTTCGGGTTCTGATGATTTGCAGAAAAATTTATTACAGAACATCGCAAATATAACTCTTGAAAAGCTCATGCTTCTTACTGATATGAAAATACCCGCCGATTCGGATAACACAGAACAATCCAATAAAGAAGATTCAGCGGAGTTAACAGACACTTCGACCGGCGATGAATAATTATAATATTTTATGATATGCAAGATAACGGATAGGTTTGCTTGTGCGGCATTTCCAAATCTTGCGTATTTTCTTACACAAAAAAACGGAGGATGATTACAGTGGTTCTTACAGGTTCTGAAATATTAATTGAAACCTTGATCGAACAGGGCGTTGACACTGTGTTCGGTTATCCGGGCGGAAATGTATTAAAAATATATGACGAGCTTTATAAAACAAATAAAATAAAGCATATTACTACAGCTCATGAACAGGGTGCCTGTCATGCAGCAGACGGTTATGCCCGTACCACAGGCAAAACAGGTGTTGTTATTGCCACATCAGGCCCGGGTGCAACAAACCTTGTGACCGGAATTGCTACGGCTGCGCTTGATTCCACTCCCCTTGTCGCAATCTGCGGAAACGTTTCAACATCTGCTCTCGGAAAGGACAGCTTCCAAGAGGTTGACATTATGGGCGTCACTCTTCCGATTACAAAGCACAATTACATAGTTAAGGATATAAACGAACTTGCAGACACAATCAGAGAAGCGTTTTTAATAGCAAGCTCGGGGCGATGCGGTCCGGTACTTATAGATATTCCTCAAGATGTACAGTTTGCCTCATGTGAGTTTGAAGTAAAAGAAATAGCGCCTCCCCTCCCCGTTTCCAAACCTTCAGCCGATGAAATAAGTCGTGCTGTCGATATGATAAATTTTTCAAAAAGACCGTTTATCTATGCCGGAGGCGGAGTTGTCCTTTCAGGTGCCTGTGATGAACTGATAAAATTATCAGAGGTGATCGATGCACCTGTGGGTACAAGCATGATGGGACTGACATCAATCCCCAGAAATCACGAAAATTTTGTTGGAATGACAGGTATGCACGGTAGATATGCCGCAACAAACTCTATGATGAACGCTGATTTGATAATTGCCTGCGGAACACGTTTTTCAGATCGCGCCACAGGAAATAAATCAAAATTTGCCGCCAACATACCTATTTTACATATAGATATAGATCAGTCGGAAATAAACAAAAACATAAGATCAACTCACAGCTTGGTGGGAGATTTAAAATACATTCTTCCGTTGATTATTGACAGTGTAGACAAGAAAAAAAGACCTTTGTGGCACAATGAGATACAGCAATACAAAGAATATGAAGCCTCCAAGGTTGTATCATCTCACAACACACTGAATCCTAAAAACATAATAGAAGAAATACAAAAATATACCAATGAAGATACGGTAATTGTCACCGACGTCGGACAACATCAAATGTGGACGGCACAGTTTTATGACTTTAATAAACCGCGTACACTTCTGACCTCCGGAGGGCTTGGCACTATGGGCTTCGGACTTGGTGCCGCAATAGGCTCATCCATCTCCTTGGGCGGAAAAACAACTGTATTGATAACGGGCGACGGCAGTTTTCATATGGATATTATTGAGCTTGCAACAGCTGTTGAATATAATTTACCGATAAAAATATTCATAATAAATAACAACGCCTTGGGAATGGTTAAGCAATGGCAGTCAATTTTTTATGACCACCGTTATTCTTGTACTCTGCAAAATAAAAAAACCGATTTTGTTCTTGCCGCAAAAGCATTCGGCGCATCGGGGTTTAAAGCATCGTCAGTTGAAGAATTGCACGATTGTGTAAAGCAAGCATTTGCAGCAGACGGAGTATCCGTTGTAGACTGCACCATAAGTCCCGATGAATGTGTTCTTCCAATGATACCGCCAAACGGCAGCATATCTGATATAATAATGTAAAAACTTTACACGCCCCAAAAGGCGTCGGAACGGAGGTTAATTATGAATAACGAAAAACAGCATGTAATTCTGAGTGTACTTGTTTCAAACCACTTCGGTGTTCTTATGCGTGTATCTTCATTATTTACACGGCGAGGATATAATATTGACAGCCTTACCGTCGGCGAAACAAATAATCCCGAATTTTCAAGAATGACAATAACCACAACCGTTGACGAAAGCACGAAGGAACAAATTGTAAAACAGCTTTCAAAAATTTACGATGTAAAAAAAATAGAAGTAATGGTAAAAGAAAATACTATTGAAAAAGAATTAATGCTTATAAAAATTTCTATTACAAACGATACTCGTACGGAAATTATGAATGCAATAAATCTATACATGGGTAAAATTGTTGATTTAACTCCCAATACAATAACAATAGAAATAACAGCCGAACAGTCAAAGCTTAATGACTTCGTAAAATACCTTGAACCATACGGAATAATAGAGCTTTGCCGTACCGGAATAACTGCTATAGGCAGGGGTTCCGATGAAATCCTGTCTCCGTCATAATAAGCATTAAATAGATAAATTTTGCAGTAAATCTTATAAAGGGCATCTAATCAATTCACGGTTTGGAATAAATTTTGTTTTAATTCAAACCGTGTTTCTTTTACCGTTTTACGGCAAATGATGGTATTATATGACAAATCTATAGAAAATTCAATACTTTATTCGTCTTTTTTGTATTCTTTATTTAAACCGTACAAAAATTCTTAAAATATATTGACATCTTCTTAATTTAATGATAATATATATAGTACAAAAGTAGAGGCGCATTTTTTATCAGTAGCAATAAGATGTTTTACGGAGAATTTGCTTATTGTGAAAGGAAACGATGCCGAAGCGGCAGTTAATCCGTATTTTCCGCTGCTGGATGTAATGTTAAGAGCATTGCGTCTGTCATCATTTTACAAATGATGGAGAGCTACTGCAAAATAGCATTTTACGGCATTTTAGCAATAGCTTTTCGTGGCTATTGTTTTTTAATAGTCCGAAAAAACATATATAACACATATTTATATCGAAAGGAATGTATAACATGAAAGAAAATTACAAAGTAGGCATTATAGGTGCAACGGGTATGGTTGGACAGAGATTTATTACCCTTTTACATGATCACCCCTGGTACACCATAGAAGTACTGGCTGCATCTCCGAGAAGTGCAGGAAAAAAATACTCCGAAGCCGTAGGAAAAAAATGGGCAATGGAAGAAGAAATTCCGGCATCGGTTGCAGATATGATTGTTATGGACGCAGCTGCCGATGTTGAAAAAATATCTTCAATGGTAGATTTTGTTTTCTGTGCCGTTGACATGAAAAAGGATGAAATAAGGGCACTTGAAGAAGCATATGCAAAAGCCGAATGTCCTGTCATTTCAAACAATTCGGCAAACAGACACACACCGGATGTTCCGATGATTATTCCCGAATTGAATCCCGAACACACAGAAATTATTAGCGCACAAAGAAAAAGACTCGGTACAAAAAAAGGTTTTATTGCAGTTAAGTCAAACTGTTCTATACAAAGCTATGTTCCGGCTCTGCACCCTCTTATGAAATACGGCGTTAAAAAATGCCTGGTAACAACCTGTCAGGCAATTTCAGGTGCAGGAAAAACCTTTGAAACATGGCCTGAAATGACAGATAACCTTATTCCCTATATCGGAGGAGAGGAAGAAAAAAGCGAGGTTGAACCACTTAAAATATGGGGAAAAATCGAAGGTGATAAAATCGTTGATGCAAAAGAGCCATCAATTACAACACAGTGCTTAAGAGTCCCCGTTTCAAACGGACATATGGCGTCTGTTTTTGTAAGCTTTGAAAACAAACCGTCAATTGAAGAAATCAAAAAAGTATGGAAAGAATTTTCCGGTGTTCCGCAGGATTTAAATCTTCCTCATGCACCGAAACAATTTTTGAATTACTTTGAAGAAAATGACAGACCGCAAACAAAGCTTGACAGAAATCTTGAGGGCGGAATGGCAATTTCAATCGGTAGACTTCGTCCCGACACACAATACGACTACAAATTTGTATGCTTATCACATAACACCTTAAGAGGTGCGGCAGGCGGCGGCGTTTTAATGGCAGAGCTTTTAACCGCACAAGGTTATATGGACTGATAAAATTTTGATTTAACTATATAATGACTGCTGAACAATTATGAAATGCAGCCGTATAGCGGCTTACAAGCGTTTCAGAATTGTTTGGGTGCAAGGGTTTTGTGCGTTTTGCAAAAAACCTTGCACCATTAATAAATATTTTGCTCCCAAAATATTTATTTCAGCAGGCTTTATCAATGCGAACTGTGTAAAATCTTTGATTTTACACGAAAAATTTTGACAATAGTCATAATTTTTCTAAATGCGATTG
>JAXEIW010000081.1:0-46310 GCA_034101885.1 Clostridia bacterium
AAAAAACCTTGCACCATGAATAAATATTTTGTTCCCAAAATATTTATTTCAGCAGACTTTATCAATGCGAACTGTGTAAAATCTTTGATTTTACACGAAAAATTTTGACAATAGTCATAATTTTTCTAAATGCGATTGAAAGTCGCATTTATTCAGTGAGCATTAAATATCACATATATTTTGTCTGATAATGTAAACAGAAATATTACGTTTTGGTATCTTTTGTTGATTTTTTTTATAATATGTGGTAATATAATAAGCGGAAATTTATATTCGGGTGAAAAATATGCTGAAAAAGGCTGATTTGAGCAAACCGGTGTTATTAATATGTGTTTTGCTTGTTATGATAATATGCGGTGCAACTACCTTGTACGGTGATGATTTTATATATGCGACATATTTTTATGACGGTATAGGCGGTTTTTTTAAAAGAACAATCGAACATTATATGCAGATGAACGGCAGAGCTTTTATACATTTTGTTCTTGAACTTGTTCTGATTTTTAAGGACAGGCTGTTTTTTGCTGTTATTCCGGCAATGCTTTTGGGAGTGTTTATCTCTTTTCGAGACAATAATAAGAATTTGGCAATGTATCTCGGACTTTGCTTTATGGGAACAATGCTGATGCCCGTAAAAATTCTTCGTGAAGGTATGCTCTGGATGTCGGGAGCGGCAAATTATATTTTTCCGGTTATTTTTGCTGTGTCGGGATATTTTGCTTTTATAAGGCTGATAGGAGAAAAAAAGATAAGCATATTTTATATAATATTTTTCTTCCTGTGCGGTCAGACAACTGAGCAGTGCGCTGTTATTATAATTTCGGGCATTGCCGTTTATGTGTTGTTCGGAAACTTAAAAAAACTTTCAAAAAGCAATATTATATACTTATGCTGTATAGTCACAGGATTTCTTGTTGTTGTATTATCGCCCGGAACTTCATCGAGAATAGGTGCGGAAACAGCGCAGAAGCTGCCCCTTTTTAAAAGCTTTGATAATCTGTATACCATGGTATTTGAGAATATAGGAATAATGTGGATTTTTATTGCATCTCTGATTGCGTTGGCAAGCAGTGAGAAAAAAATTATGAAAATAGTTTTGGGAACATCTGTGGTTGTTTTGATTATGTCATTATTCGGATTTTATTCGGCGGCAGGATGGATTTTCGTTTTTGCTGCGCTTATGACGGTATTTTTGCTTATTGCTAAGAGAAAAAAGTGTGAATATTGTATTTTGTTTTTATCGGCTCTGCTATCCGTTGCAATGCTGGTTTTTTCCACAAGCTACGGTTACAGAAATTTAATGCCGGCAATACTGATTATGATGGGAATAACCGCTTCTGCTTTATCGGAAATTACAGAGGATATTTTCAAAAGAAATATGATTCTTGTTGTATGTTTTGTTATATCGGCGGCGGTATTTACACCGAAAATTGCCGGATATATTTCAAACAGGAGTATTATAAATGATAATATATCGGCAGTGAAAACAGGGGACAAAGATGTATATTACAATGTTGATTTGAATAATACCTACGCATACAATCAGTTTTTTACCGATAGTTTTTATGAGGAAGGGTACAGAAGAATATATAAGGTTGACGACAACACAAAAATACATCTTAAGGGAAAGGATTTCCGTGATTTTCATTGCGGAAACGTTTTCTGTGAACGTCCGGCATATGAAAAAAACGGTACGCTGTATTATCCCTTAAGAGATACAGCGGAAGCATACGGCGGAAAAATAAGCTATGACGAAACAAAAAAAATCACATTGGTTACCATAAATAATGTAAATGTTGAATTTGATAAGGAAAACGGTATGATTATTAAGGAAAAAACCATATACAATGCCGATGATTATATTTTAAAGGATTATCAATATGGAAATTTCTTTAACTCACATACCTATATTTCGGGAAAAGGGCTTGAGGATTTATTTGATATTAAAATAGAAAAGGCAGAATAGAATTTGAAGAAACGATGCTTATAATTGGAGTATAATTATGATTTCATTAATTGTTCCGTTTTATAACTGTGAAAATACTGTTGATAAAACTATGAAAAAGATAATTGAATATAGAAAAAGCATACCATTTGAGCTTATTACCGTTGATGACGGCAGTACAGACAATACGGCGGCAAAGCTTTCAAAATATGTATGTGATGATGTCGGGCTTATTTCCTATGAAAAGAACAAGGGAAAGGGCGGAGCGGTGCGAGAAGGAGTTATGGCGGCAAAGGGTGATAAAATAATATTCACCGATTCGGATTTGGCATACGGACTTAAGCATTTGAAAGATTTTTCCGACAAGCTTGAAGAAAATGAAATTGTCATAGGAACAAGAAGATGTGATGATAATATAAATGAAAGCTATGGTGTTAAAAGAAATATTTCAAGCCGCATTTTTTCATTATTGGTGCAAATGATTCTCGGATTAAATATAAGCGATACCCAATGCGGGTTTAAAGGTTACCGCAGAGAAACGGCAAGGAAATTGTTTGATAACCTTGAAATATACGGGTTTGGATTTGATTTGGAAATTCTCGCAAAGGCAAAAAAAGAGAAAATATTCATAAGTCAGATTCCTGTTATTATGGAAAATAATTCTGCAAGCTCAAACGTGAAGATAATATCGGACGGAATCGGAATGATTTTTGATATGTTTAAAATAAGAAAAATAATAAAAAAATGAGAAATACATTTCTGTGTTATGATTTGTTCCGCTGTAAGTCTGAATAGGAGATTATTATGAAAAAACTGTTTAACAAGGCAAATATAATTATGTTTATAAAATTCGCCTTTGTAGGGGTTATAAATACGTTAATTGATGCAGGAGTGTTTTATATTTTGTGTGATATATCGGGAATAAATGAGATTGTATCAAATACGGCAGCCTATCTTGTTTCGGCAACAAACAGTTATCTCATGAATTCAAAAGGCGTTTATCACGAAGAAAAGTACAGCTTTTCAAAGTATGTTAAGTTTTTGATTGGAAACACATCTGTTTTGATAATATCAACGCTTTCATTGATAGCGCTTTCGGGAGTTATAAAAACGAATATAATAAAAAAGCTTGTTACGGTGCCGATAACGGCAGTACTGAATTTCATTTTTCAAAGATTTATATTATTTAAAAACAGCGCCGACAAAATAAACTGAAAAAAATCTAACGATGGAAAGGAGCTATGGTTAGGGCTATGGCAAATAAATGGACAGAGGATCAGGAATCAGCTATTTATGCAAAGTGGCGTGATAAAGAAAAAACCAAAAGCTCAAATATATTGGTAAATGCTGCCGCAGGTTCGGGAAAAACCGCTGTCTTGGTGGAACGTATAATACAAAAGCTGTGCTGCGGTGAGGATTCGCCCGACCATTGCAATGCAGATGAGCTGCTTGTGGTAACCTTTACAAATGCGGCGGCAAAGGAAATGCAGCAGAGAATTTCCGACGCGCTTACCAAAAAGTATGCACAGGCGCTTGATGAAAATAATATGGAAACTGTGCACAGATTGAAAAAACAGCTGACACTTATTTATAATGCGGATATAACAACTATTGACGCATTTTGCTTAAAAACGGTAAAGTCATATTTTCATCTGCTTGATACCGATCCTGATTTTTCAATTGCCGACAGTGCGGAATGTGCTATGATGAAGGATGAGGCAATTGAAGAATTGTTCGAGGAATACTACGATAACGAAGAATTTATAAAGCTTCTATCGCTTTATGCCGATAGCAGAGATGACTCGAATCTGTCGGATATTATTTTGAAAATTTATAATTTTACCCGTTCTCTTACAGATCCTGACAAGTGGCTTGAGGAACAGAAGAATAAATTTCTTTCATGCTCCGAGCAAACCGATATTGTGTGCATAATAATGGAAAAGGTAAAAGGAGAAATAAGTTTTGCAAAAAGACTTATGATTGAGGGACTTTCGGAAATGATTGGTTATATTTCGGGAAGATATGAAATTCTAACCTGTGAGGAAATTGAGGGATGGCTTGAAAAAAATCCTCTTTTTGATGAAAATGATCTGTATCTGACCTTCGGAACATATTATGAGGTGTTTTACAGCGAATATTATCTCTACAGATCAATGGAGCTAATGTCATGGGACGAAATTTTACAATGCATTATTGAACATAAATTTACCCGAATAGATAAAAAAGCAAGCCCTAAAAATAACGATATATACATAAAGGATAAAGATTTTCTCAGCGAGCTGAAAGCTAAAAGAGATTCCGCTAAAGACTGTTTTGCAGAAATAGGAAAATATATATGTGTACCTATGGAGGATAACATTAAAGAGCTGCGTGAAAAGATATACCCTCAGGCAGAGCTCCTTGTAAAGTTTGTAAAGCTGTTTGGGGAAAAATATGAAGCAAAAAAAGATGAAAAGAATGCAAAGGAATTTAATGATATAGAGCATTTGACGCTAAAATTATTCAGAAACAATCCCGATGTGTGCGAGGAAATGAAGGAACGCTACAAGGAAATACTGATGGACGAATATCAGGACTCAAACGAATTGCAGGAGGAAATATTCAAAAGTATTTCAAGGGGTGATAATACCTTTATGGTCGGAGATATAAAACAGAGCATATATCGTTTCAGAAGCAGCGAACCCGATTTGTTTAAAACAAAATGCGATACATTTGAAAAAAAAGCGGACACTCTTAACAGAAAAATAGTTCTATCGATGAATTTCAGAAGCCGAAAAGAAGTTCTTGACAGTGTTAATTCCGTCTTTGAAAGCATTATGAATGATGAGGTCGGAGGTATAGTTTATGATGAGGATCAGAAGCTTTACTACGGCGATACGTCATATGAAGATAAAAACGGCGAAAACTGCGGAGGATATAAAAGCGAGTGCTATGTTATAAAATCGGACGTGTCAGAAGATGAGGTTAAATGTGAGGAACTGTGCAAGGAGGCACTTGAGGCACGTTTTACGGCAAAGAAAATAAAGGAGCTTAAGGATAATAAATTTCTTGTAAGAGATAAAAGAAAAATCAGAACGATAAATGAAAAAAATGAACCGGTGGAAAAGGAGGAAACCTTTTACAGACCGTTAATGAACAAGGATATTGTTATATTAATGTCAACACCGAAAAGATATGTTAAATATTTTCAGAAGGAATTATCCGATTTGGGAATAGAATGTTTTGCATATTCCGGAGGATATTTTGACAGAAATGAAATACGGCTTGCCACTGCATTGTTAAAAACCATAGACAATCCCTATAATGATATTGCGCTCATTTCGGTGATGAGATCAATTATAGGTGGATTTAATGACGATGAGCTTTGCGTTATCAGAATGTATTCCGATAAAACATTTTATGATGCACTTAAAAACTGCGCAAGCGATAACAATGAGTATTTGGGAGAAAAATGTCAAAAGCTTATCGACAATATTAACAAATGGCGAAGATATGCCGTATTTATGCCCAGCGACAGACTGATATGGACCTTATACGAGGAAACGGATCTCTTTTCTTTCTGCGTTTCGATGTACGGAGAGGAAGCGGCTGAAAACATGATACTTTTGTTTTCAAGAGCAAAACAATTTGAGGAGTCGGGGTATAAGGGATTATTTAATTTTATCAGGTACATTTCAAAGCTGAAAAAACGTGAAGAAGATATGTCGCAGGCAGTGATGTTCGGAGAAAACAGCGATACGGTAAAAATAATGACAATTCACAAAAGCAAGGGCTTGGAATTTCCTGTTGTATTTTTGTGCGGAACAAGCAAAGAGCCGAACAACGAGGATATAAAGGGAAGAGTTATTATAGACAAAAAAGCAGGCTTGGGAATGGATAATATTAATTATGAAAAGAGCAGCTACAGTGAAACCTTATCAAAGCTTGCGGTAAAATTAAATATTCTGAAGGAAAACAGATCGGAAGAAGCTAGAAAACTGTATGTTGCGCTTACCAGGGCAAAGGAAAAGCTTATAGTAACAGCGGTTTGCAATTTCAGTTCAAAAAAAGGTGAGCTTTCTGACAGAAAAAAGTGGGAAACGGCTTTTTTGGAAAACGGAGATATGAATCCTCATTACACAGCAGGGGTAAACAGATTTATTGATTGGACAGCGCCTGTGGCTATGAAGAATTCAAAAAATTGGATTTACGGAGAAATCTCATATAATGAAGCAGCCGCACCGGAAAAAACTTATATTACAAAGGAAGAAACTGAAAGAGAAAACGGCAGTGTGGTAATATCGGATTATCAATATCCCTATTCCTCCGAAACGAGCATGAAGGTTAAAATGTCTGTTTCGGAAATAAAAAGCAGAAAAAGCGATAAAAAAATATATGATATTTGTGAGCTGCCAGAATTTATGCAGACCGCAAACAAAATATCGGGAGCGGAAAAGGGAACGGCAATACATTATGTAATGCAGAAATATCTGCCTGACGGTGACGTTACATACGAAAGCGTCAAGAAATTTATTGCAAAGCTTGAAGAAAACCAAGAGCTTACAAAACAGGAGGCAGAGTCGGTAGATCCGCAGGCGGTAGTTGATTTTTACGATTCCGATATAGGTCGGAGAATCTTAAAAAGCAGCAAAGTGGTGCGTGAAGCGCCTTTTGAAATCGAAGTGCCGGCGAGTGAAATATCGGACAGCGATTCGAAAGAAAAAATTCTTATACAGGGTGTGATTGACTGCTATTTTTATGAAAATGATCAAGTGATTATAGTTGATTATAAATCAGATTATTATGAAAATGTTTACGAAATTGTACAAAAATATTCGGTTCAATTGGAGTATTACAGTAAGGCTATTGAAAAAATTTGTAAAAAAACTGTTAAAAATAAATATATATATTTATTTTTAACTAAAAATGTGATAGAATGTTAAATGTATGCCTTAACACTTTTTTTGGAGGAACAGATTATGGACAACGGCAGTGAAAATAATATAAATAACAAAGAATATAAAAATAATGGCAATATATATTCAGAGGAAAGAGCAGGCTCAAGCGAAAGTCATTCTCATCATAGCAGAAGCCATGAGCATACAAGCGGTGAACACAGAAGCCATGGGGAGTACGGACACAGAAGTCACCGCAGCGGCAAAAGCTATGGAGGAACAAAATATATCAGAACCGAACGATACGGCAATAATGATCAAAGCGGCGGAGGATATATCAAAACGCACCGTCACAGTGAAAATGATATATATAAATTCGTTCACAGAAAGAAAATTTTAAGTATGGTGCGAAGAGTATTTTTCTGTTTTTTATTCCTTGCATTTATTATTTTTATATTATATTCTATATTTAATGCTGATAATTATAACGGATTTATACTGAAATTCGGAAAGGATGATGAAAATCAAATCAAAACGGAAAAGCTTGAAAAACAAATTCTGGATATGGAAGACTACATTTACGAGCTTGAAGACAGATTATCCCAATATGAGGATATTGAACATAAAAATTTTTAATTAATGACTGCTGAACAATTATGAAACGCAGCCATATAGCGGCTTACAAGCGTTTCAGAATTGTTTGGGTGCAATGGTTTTGTGCGTTTTTGTAAAATAACCTTGCACCATTAATTTAATGATTAAAGCCGGGTAAATTATTAAACAGATTCATTCGAATGGGTGAGTCTGTTATATTTTTATTTCCTTAAAATGGTATATTAATTGGAATAATTTTGTTCGCTTTTTGTTCGCTTTTTCTATTTACAAAAGGGAGGGAATAGTGTATAATTATTCATGGAGTATTTAACGTGAAAGATAAGCGGCGCATCTCACCCTTTTTCGGGACTTGAAGTACACGTTTACAATGGCAAAACCTACGTTTTGCGTTGCATAAGTTCGAGTGACAAAATCATAGATTTTGACTCTTACTTAAGTACGTCGGCTTTCCGAAAAAGAACGACTTGCTTACTTCTTTTTCACAATAGATTTGTGTCGTCGCTTGGCGGCGGAATGGAGATTATTATGCTTTTAACAACAGATATAGGAAACACATATATTTCTATAGGTGCTTTCAAAGATGATAAGCTGATATTTGTATCGGAAATACTTACAGACATAAACAAGTCCTGCGACCAGTATGCAATTGAATTGATACAGATTGCGGATTTATATAACATTAAAAGAAGTGAAGTGGACGGGGCGATAATGTGTTCGGTAGTCCCGGAGCTGTCCGAAACAATTAAAGGTGCGTTAAAAAAGGTATTTTGCACAGAAGCGCTGATTGTCGGACCGGGAGTAAAAACGGGATTGAAGATAGGGATTGATAATCCGGCACAGCTGGGTGCGGATATTGTTGCCGATGCCGTTGCCGCTATGTCAAAATATCCTGCACCGTGTATAATATGTGATTTCGGTACGGCTACCGTTTTCAGCGTTATAGATGAGCAAAAATCCTACCGCGGTGCAATAATATCGGCGGGAGTGGGAACAACGCTTGATGCCTTAACAAAAAAGACGGCACTTCTGCCTCACGTCAGTATTCAAAAGCCGGATAATATTGTCGGAACAAATACCATTGAGTCTGTTCAATCGGGATTGATAAACGGGACTGCTGCGATGGTAGACGGGATTATAAGCAGATTAAAGGGCATATACGGAAATGACACTTCTGTAATTGCAACAGGAAAATATGCAAATAAAATAATACCGTCATGTATGTATACCGATATTATTATTGAAGAATATCTTATTTTTGAAGGCTTGAGAGAAATATACAAAAGAAACATGAAATAACATTTATTCGGAATTCAGAAAAAAACTTTTTAAGATTAATCGGAAAGGAACGAAAAACATGAAAAGAAAATTTGCGGTTATTTTACTTACGCTGATATTTTGCATTTCATCGGCAGATGCGTCAATATTGGGTTCTGTGATAACGGATCAATCTTCTCTGCCTATCGGACAGGGTTTAACATTGTATAAAAATACATTTTTATCGGATCAGAACGGAGTAGGTTATCAAACGGAATATTATACCGAGTATTCGCCCAACAGTGACGTTGCTCCGGTGGTGCTTACCGGTAATGATATATACGGAAAAAGAGACATAAATCAGATTTTGGAGTACATGAAAGAAAATGAAATGGTGCCGATGGTAGGTATAAACGCATCCTTTTTTTCCTTTGAAACGGGAATACCTATGGGACATGTTATAACAAACGGAGTTGTTACCTCAAAGGATGACAGAACATTGCCCGGAGTGGGGTTCAGAGCTGACGGAACGGGATTTATAGATGATTTATGTATTGTATCGACAGCAAGCTTCGGAGAAAATTATCTTCTTCAGATACCTCATATAAATAAGCTTATTTCTTCCCAGACGCAGATGCTTACACTTTATACTCCTGATTTTGGTGAAGATACCGGGTCAAAAACCGAAACACTGAATGTTGTGCTTGAAAATATATCAGATAATGTAAGGATAGGGGGCACGCTTACCTGTACGGTTGCAGAGATATTTAAAAGCAGCGAACCGGTCAAAATCAATGCAAATCAATTTGTATTGTCAGTAAATACAAGCGGAAATCAATGGGCGATTTCTCTGATAAACACAATGACAGTGGGAGAAGAAATAACTATTTCCACAACCGCATCGAATGAAAAATGGAATGATGCACAAAACGGACTTGCAAGCGAAGGAAAAAAGCTGCTGACAAACGGTGTTGCGGCAACAGATCTTGAGAAGGGAGCGGCTCCGAGAACGGCTGTCGGAATAACGGAAAAAGGGAATATAATATTTTATGTTATAGACGGACGTCAATCGGGATACAGCTACGGTGCGCAGCAGACTACCGTTGCAAAAAGATTAAAGGAGCTTGGATGTGTTGACGCACTTAATCTTGACGGAGGCGGTTCAACATCAATGGCGGGTATTTATCCCGGATGCGATACATCTGTTATTTTAAATTCTCCGTCGGAAGGCAAGTTGAGAAAGGTTACAAATTTTATTTTTCTTCAAAATGTATCAAAAGCGGTAGGCAAGCCTGAAATGGCATATATTTATCCATATGCCGGAAAAATACTTTCCGGAAGCAGAATACAGCTCAACGTGAGAACTGTTGATGAAAACTATTACACAACTTCCAACGGAGATGTATCCTATTCCTGCAATGAATACGGAGTTGTTGAAGACAACGGTATACTTGAGGCTTTGGGAGAAGGAATTATAAAGGTGACGGCGGAAACGGAGGGACTTAAGGCAACCGCCTCCTATCAGTCAATAATAAGTCCGGAGAGCTTTAAGCTTTACAATGCGCAGAATATGGCAGAATTAAATGATATAGACGTCTTGCCGGGTGATGTGGTTTATTTTGCAACAAAGGCAAAATACGGCGGAGTAGACCTTCTGGTATCAAATGATGCATACAGATGGACAGTGCCGGAGGGTTCGGGAGTAAGCGTCAGCAATGACGGTGTTATGAGAGTGTCGGAGAATTTTGACAAGGACACTGTTCTTACCGTAAAGGCAGGAAGCGTCACAAATACCTATAGGATAAGAATAGGAAACAGCTATTTTGATGCGGAATCCTATCCCTACAGTGAAATTAACATAAGCAATAATAAATTAAAGGTTGATATGTATTCATATAACGACAAGATAAGCACCGATAAATCCTATATTAAAATTGACGGGAAAAAGGTTGATTTTTCCGAATGTACGGTGACGGAAATTGACGCAAGACATACCTTGATCGAATATAATCTTGCCGATGACTTTATGAACGGCTATCACAAAGTTTACGTTGAAACGGTACTAAAGAACGGTTACTCATCGGTTAATACCTACAGTGTTAAAAATACGCCGATGCAAAATGTTTTTGCCGATACCGACGGGCACTGGGCAAAGGATATAATTTCTTATATGAATTCAACGGGAATTGTAAACGGCTCGTATGAAAACGATCAATTGGTGTACAAGCCGCAAAATAAGGTGACGCGTGCGGAGTTTGCGATTATGGCGGCAAACTTTATGGAGCTTGACAAAAATCTGTACAGTGATGTTTCTTTGAGTGATTTTGAAGATGAATACGATATTCCGAAATGGGCTGAGGACAGCGTAAAAGCTGTTTACGGCAGTGGTATTATTAACGGTAAAAACGAAGGAGGAACAATTTATTTTGCACCGTCTGCGTATATTACAAGAGCAGAGGCGGTTACAATATTATCGCGTATTCTTCCGGCTAAAACAGAAGCGAAAAATATAACCTATGCCGACAGCAGCATTATTCCGTCCTGGTCCGCTCATGCCTTTAAGGTGTTGTCAACAGCGGGACTTATAAAAGGTTACGAAGACAAAACCATAAGGCCTTTGGATAATGTGACAAGAGCGGAAGCTATAACAATGCTTTATAATATTTATTAAACGGGAGTGATTTTAATTGGATTTTAAACTTGTATCCGATTACAAGCCTCAGGGAGATCAGCCGCAGGCAATTGAAAAGCTTGCGGAGGGTGTAAAAAATGGTTTGAAAGCGCAGACACTTTTGGGTGTTACAGGTTCGGGAAAAACCTTTACAATGGCAAATGTTATTGAAAGGGTAAATAAGCCTACCATAGTTCTTGCTCACAACAAGACTCTTGCGGCACAGCTTTATTCCGAATTTAAGGAATTTTTCCCGGAAAATGCCGTTGAATTTTTCGTTTCGTATTATGATTACTATCAGCCGGAGGCATATATTCCGTCTACCGATACCTATATAGAAAAGGATTCGTCGGTGAATGATGAAATAGACAAGCTGAGACATTCGGCAACCTTTGCTTTGTTTGAAAGAAAGGATGTTTTGATAGTATCGAGCGTTTCGTGTATTTACGGACTCGGAGATCCGGAGGATTATGAAAATCTTATGATTTCTCTGCGTGTTGGTATGGAAAAGGATCGAGATGAGCTGTTAAGACGTCTTGTGGATATACAATATGAAAGAAACGACGTAAATTTTATCAGAAATAAATTTCGGGTAAGAGGCGATGTTATAGAAATTTTTCCGTCCAATAACGGCGAAAATGCAATCAGAGTTGAATTTTTCGGAGATGAAATAGAAAAAATTTCGGAGGTTAATGTTGTAACGGGAAAGGTGGTTGGATATAGCAATCATGCCGTAATTATGCCTGCCAGTCACTATGTTACCACCGGAGATAAAATGCAGATGGCAATTCTTGAAATTGAAAAGGAACTGGAAGAAAGAATTAAATTTTTCAAAGAAAACGATATGTTGATAGAAGCGCAGAGAATAGAGCAAAGGACAAGATATGATATCGAAATGCTCAGAGAAATAGGCTTTTGTCAGGGTATTGAAAATTATTCAAGAATTATAAGCGGCAGAGAGCCGGGCAGTGCGCCGTATACGCTTCTTGATTATTTTCCGGAGGATTATCTGATGATAATTGACGAATCGCACGTTACCACATCACAGGTGCGCGGAATGTATAACGGAGATAGGGCGAGAAAGGATTCACTGATTAATTATGGATTCAGACTGCCCTGCGCCTACGATAACCGTCCGCTTAAATTTGATGAATTTGAAAAGAAGATACATCAGGTAGTATTTACAAGCGCTACACCGGGACCGTATGAAAAGGAACATTCTCAGGCGGTTGTTGAACAGCTTATAAGACCTACGGGACTTTTGGATCCTTTAATTGAGGTACGTCCCATAGAAAATCAAATAGATGATCTTATCGGTGAAATAAACAAGTGCATCGAAAAAAAGACAAGAGTTCTTGTTACCACCCTCACAAAGAAGATGGCAGAGGATTTAACGGATTATCTAACGGGTGTCGGAATTAAGGTAAGATATATGCACTCGGAGGTTAAAACCATTGAGAGAACGGAAATTATAAGAGATTTGCGCTTGGGAATTTTCGATGTTTTGGTTGGAATAAACCTTTTAAGAGAAGGACTTGATTTGCCGGAGGTATCGCTGGTAGCAATTCTCGATGCGGATAAAGAGGGATTTTTGAGAAGTGAATCCTCTCTTATTCAGACTATAGGACGAGCCGCCCGAAATGCCGAAGGTAAGGTTATTATGTACGCAAACACCGTCACAGGTTCGATGCAGCGTGCAATAGATGAAACGGCAAGAAGAAGAAAGCTTCAGCAGGAGTTTAATGAAGAACACGGTATAGTTCCGAAAACTATTATTAAGGAAGTCAGAAAGGCAATTGAATATTTGGAACGGGTTGATGATGAAGAAATTGAAAGTGCTTCATTTGAAGAGCTTGATGTCATGATTGAAAATCTTACAGATGAAATGTTTGCGGCGGCTGAAAACCTTGATTTTGAAAAGGCTGCCGAGCTGAGAGATCAAATTACTTTCTTAAGACAAAAACAAAATGAACCGTGAAATATATGCTCACTTCATTTTTTAATACAATGACTGTTTGTGTTGAATGTCAGGAGATGACACCAAAACACACAGCAGTCATTAATATAAGCCGCCGCAAATCGGCAATTTGCTTGCCTATTTTCCAAGTTATGATTTGTGCCGCCGAATGGCGGTGGAATGGAGATTAATATGAATAAATTTATTAAAATAAGAGGTGCTAAGGTACACAATCTTAAAGATATTTCTGTGGATATACCGAGGGAAAAGTTGGTAGTGCTTACAGGCCTTTCCGGTTCGGGAAAATCCTCCCTTGCGTTTGATACAATATACGCAGAGGGACAAAGAAGATATGTGGAATCACTGTCGTCTTATGCAAGACAATTTTTGGGGCAAATGGAAAAACCTGCCGTTGACCTGATAGAAGGACTGTCACCGGCAATCAGTATAGATCAGAAAACAACATCAAAAAACCCACGTTCAACGGTTGGTACGGTAACGGAAATATATGACTATTTAAGGTTATTGTATGCAAGAATAGGTATTCCGCATTGCCCAAAATGCGGAAGGGTTGTAGCACGTCAGACTGTAGATCAGATTGTTGATACGGTATGTACCTATGAAAACGGCACAAAAATTCAGATACTTGCACCGGTTATCAGAGGCAAAAAGGGAGAGCATAAAAAGGTATTTGAAAGAGCAAAAAAGAGCGGATACGTTCGTGTAAAGGCTGACGGTATTCAGTATGATTTATCGGAAGAAATAAACCTTGAAAAGACAAAAAAACATGATATAGAAATTATAATTGACCGACTTGTTGTAAAGCAGGAATTGTCAAAGCAGCGCTTGGCAGATTCTTTGGAAACGGCGCTTGAATTGACGGGGGATATTGTAATGGTTGAAAAGATAGGCGGAGATATACAGACCTTTTCTAAAAACTATGCCTGCCCCGATTGTATGATAAGTCTTCAGGAACTGTCACCGAGAATGTTTTCCTTTAATAATCCCTACGGAGCGTGCCCGGAATGTGACGGTTTGGGAGAACTTTCTAAGGTTGATCCTAATCTTGTTATATATGATGAGAATTTAAGTCTGATTGAAGGTGCTATATACGCAACGGGATGGGCTGCTCCGGATGTGCCGGACAGTATGGCGTATATGTATTATACGGGACTTGCAAAGCACTACGGATTTGATATTAACACACCCTTTAAGGATTTGCCGGAAAAGGTAAAGCATGTTGTTTTATTCGGTTCGGAGGGCGAAAAGATAAAATTTGAATATACGAGGAATTACGGACACGGAACATATCTGTCGGAGTTTGAAGGAGTTGTTATTAATCTTGAAAGAAGATACCACTCAACCTCCTCCGATTATGCAAAATTTGACATTGAAAAGTATGTAAATACGATTAAATGTTATAAATGTAACGGAGCAAGGCTTAATGACGAGGTTTTGGCAGTTACGGTAAATGATGTTAATATATATGATTTTTGCTGTATGTCTATTCGTGATGAAATGGAATTTATTGAAAATCTTAAGCTTACCGAGCGTGAACAGATGATAGCAAAACAGGTTATTAAGGAAATTAAGGCAAGGCTTCAGTTCTTGCTTGATGTAGGATTAAATTATCTGTCCCTTTCAAGAGCTGCCGGAACGCTGTCGGGAGGAGAGGCTCAAAGAATAAGACTTGCAACGCAAATTGGTTCGGGTTTGACAGGGGTATTGTATATTCTCGATGAGCCGAGTATAGGACTTCACCAAAGAGATAATGACAGACTTATAGGAACACTGAAGCATTTGAGGGATTTGGGAAATACCGTAATTGTTGTTGAACATGATGAAGACACTATGAGGAATGCCGATTACATTATTGATATTGGCCCCGGAGCTGGAGTTCACGGAGGAGAAATTGTAGGACAGGGTACTGCAAAGGAGCTTATGAAATGCAAAACAAGCATAACGGGACAGTATTTAAGCGGAAAGAAGTTTATTCCTGTGCCGAAGCAGCGCCGTGATCCGACAGGCTGGCTAACTGTTGTAGGTGCAAAGGAAAATAATCTGAAAAATATCGATGTTGATTTTCCTTTGGGAGTACTGACCTGTGTAACGGGCGTTTCGGGATCGGGAAAAAGCTCGCTTGTTAATGAAATACTTTATAAAAAACTTGCCCGTGATTTGAACAGAGCAAAAATTCATGCCGGTGCTCACAAGTGCATAAAGGGTGAGGAACAGCTTGATAAAATAATTGATATAAATCAGGCGCCTATAGGAAGAACGCCGCGTTCAAATCCTGCCACCTATACGAATGTGTTTAATGATATAAGAGAAGTTTTTGCATCAACAAATGAAGCAAAGGTAAGAGGATATAAGCCGGGAAGATTCAGCTTTAATGTAAGCGGAGGAAGATGCGAGGCGTGTTCGGGAGACGGTATTGTCAAAATAGAAATGCATTTTCTTGCAGACATTTATGTACCTTGCGAAGTATGTAAGGGAAAGCGGTATAACAGAGAAACTCTTGAAGTAAAATACAAGGGCAAAAACATTTATGATGTTCTTGAAATGACAGTTGATGAGGGAGTGGAATTTTTCGAAAATCTTCCCAAAATAAAAAGAAAACTTGAAACACTGCAAGAGGTAGGCTTGGGATATATTAAGCTTGGACAAAGTTCAACCACTCTTTCGGGAGGTGAAGCCCAAAGGGTTAAGCTTGCGACAGAGCTTTCAAAAAGAGGAACGGGAAAGACAATTTATGTTCTTGATGAACCTACAACGGGACTTCATACGGCAGACGTACACAAGCTTATAGAAGTTCTTCAAAAGCTTGTTGAAGGCGGAAATTCGGTCGTTGTAATAGAGCATAATCTTGATGTTATAAAAACAGCCGATTATATTATTGATTTGGGACCGGAGGGAGGTATAGACGGGGGACAGGTAATAGCAAAGGGTACTCCCGAAGAAGTCGCCAAAAATGAAAGATCCTATACCGGAAAATATCTGAGAAAGGTATTAAGTAAAGAAGATGTATGATTTAATAATGTTTGACCTTGACGGGACTTTGACAAATCCGGAGGAAGGTATAACAAGATCGGTTCAGTATGCGTTGAAGGCACATGGAATAGAGGAAACGGACAGAAATAAATTAAGACGCTTTATAGGACCGCCTTTGGTTGATGGGTTTATGGAATTTTATAATATGACAAAAGAGGAAGCAATTGATGCATTAAGAGCATATCGTGAAAGGTTTTCGACAGTAGGCATATATGAAAATCAACTTTTTGACGGTGTCCCGCAAATGCTAAAAAAACTGAGAGAAAATAATAAAACAATTGCGCTTGCAACCTCAAAGCCTCATATATATGCAGACAGAATATTGGAACATTTTGATATTTTGAAATATTTTGATATATGTGTCGGCGCGGAACTGGACGGTACAAGAAATGAAAAAAGCGAAGTAATAAAGGAAGTACTCAGAATTGAAAAAGGATATATATCACCTGTTATGATTGGGGACAGAAAACATGATTGCATCGGTGCCGTTAAAAATAATGTACCATGTATAGGTGTTTCTTTTGGATTTGCCGAAGAGGGAGAGCTTGAAAAAAACGGTGCAACAGCAATTGTGAACAGCTTTGACGAGCTCTTGGAATTATTGTTGAAATGACAGGATGAGGAAAACAGCGTCCATGCATATTTAACATGGCGCTGTTTTGAACCGTTTGTTATAAAATATAATTACCTTTATTTAAGCTTGCATACCATTATTTCGTCACCTTGATTTTTTTGACCGCAGGAAATATCGATTGAAGCGATTTTATCGGAATTTGTTATGATAACGGGCGTATGAAGATTGTATCCTCTGTCGGCAAGATATTCAAGATTAACCTCAGCAAGCTTGTCGCCGATTTTAACGCTGTCACCTTCTTTTACCAAGGCCGTAAAGCCTTCGCCGTTTAATTCCACCGTATTAATACCTATATGAATTAACAGTTCAAGTCCGCTGTCGGAGGTTATTGCGTAGGCGTGAAGAGTATCAAAAAGCTGTGTTATTTTTCCGTTTACGGGTGAAACTATTATACCGCTTTCGGGTATAACGGCGGCACCGTCACCGAGAATTTTGTCTGCAAAAACCTGGTCGGGAACTTCATCGAGTTTTATAACTTTTCCGCTGCAGGGAGAGTATATTGTTTCTTTTTTCTGCTTTTTAAAAAACATAATTCACACTCCTTATAGATTTTTTTCAAGGAATCTTCTGATTCCCAACTCGGCAACATCTTCGTCGGAGCCGAATATGCTAACCTTTAGTTCATCGCCGGTTTTTGCGGAAAGACTCATTACCGAAAATAATTTTTTTGCATCGGCACTTTTACCTTTTGTGAACAATGTTATGTCAGATTTATATTTTCCTGCTTCTTTGACCAAAAGTCCTGCCGGGCGCGCATGTATCCCGACGCTGTCTTTAATTACATATGAAAATTCTTTCATGATGAAAATTCCTTTCTTTAAATGTTTTATAATATTCGGTAAGTATTATACAGATATTATATGTCAAAATAATTTTATTAAACAAAAATATCAATTATTTTTTAGCCGGAATACCGAATAAGTATTTTTTTTATAAATTTACAGATAAGTAAAGATAATTTTTTTGATCGTCAAGATATATTGGAAAATTTTTATAAAATTTTTACATTTCGTCAATAGAACGATTTCGTCATTTATAGTATAATTAATGTATAGAAATAAATTGAATGAATTTAATAAAGTGGAGGTATAAAAATGCTTATGAACAAATTAAAAGAACTTAAACTGAAAAATATTATAATTTTAACTCTTGCGGGATTAATAAATGCTTTTGGCGTTACCATATTTCTCGCACCGGTAAAGCTGTATGACAGCGGAATATCGGGTACATCAATGCTTCTTTCGCAAATTACTCCGGAGTGGATGAGTTTATCTGTGTTTTTGTTAATATTGAATGTGCCTTTATTTCTTTACGGACTTAAGAAACAAGGAGCTGTTTTTACATTTTATGCCATATATACGGTTTTTGTTTATTCGCTGTTTGCATGGCTTATAACGGATATATTGCCTGTTGATGTAAGTATTGCTTCGCCCCTTGCGGGAACGGATTTACTTCTGTGCGCCTTGTTCGGAGGACTTATTTCGGGACTGGGCAGCGGACTTGCGGTGCGCTACGGAGGTGCAATGGACGGTATAGAAGTAATGGCTGTGATTTTTGCAAAGCGTTTCGGAATCACAGTCGGAACCTTTGTTATGATATATAATGTATTATTGTATGTAATATGCGGTATTGTTATACAAAGCTGGATATTGCCCCTTTACTCTATTGTTACTTACATGGCTGCATTAAAAACGGTGGATTTTGTTATAGAGGGTATTGACCGTTCTAAAGGCGTTATGATAGTAACAACCAAACAGGAGGAGGTCTGCAAGGAATTGTCGGACAGCTTTGAGACCGGAATGACTATTATTAATGCAAAAGGTTATTATTCCGACTCGGAAAGAAAAGTTGTATATATAGTTTTAAACAGATTTCAGATTATCCGTATGAAAAATATAGTACATGAAATTGACGCAGATGCCTACATATCCATTTATGAAATTGCGGATGTATTTAAAGCAAATCAAAACTGAAGTAAAATATATTAATTTAATAAATTATTGACATAATTGTTTTTTCATGGTAAAATTATCTTCGAAGCAAAGAAAAAATATGTTAAAACAGTATGAGGTGGCGTTTTGAATAAAGAATTTTTTGATTTACTAAAAAGAAAATTTAAATCGGGCACATTTATTATTTATGTAATTGCAGCTGTAATAATCATAGCGGGAAGTGTCATGTTTACAAGCAATGATTCTGTAAAAATGAAAATAAGAGACAGGTTAAATCTTATGTTTCCCGATAAATTTGAATACTATATATATTACGAAAATAATGTACCTCATTATAATATAAATGAGGTTGATTTTGAAAATTCCGATGTCAGAGAGGTTCAGGTCGGAAATAACAGGAAATATCTTGTTAATCATTCAAGGGGCTTTGCTCTCGGTTTTCCGAGGGATGCGGAATTTGACTTTACAGCCGCACAGGAATATATAACAGTGCGCTGCAAGGATATGACCGCCGTTGTTTCCAAGGAATATTCAACCTATGAAACCGCCGCTCAAACGCGTCAGTATATAAAGGATTATCTTCACAAATACCTTTTAAACGAAAGATATATGGAACAGAACAAAATAACACTTCATAAGGATGCGGTTGAAAAGATAGGAAATTATTGGGTGCAAATGGTTGCACTGTCAAGAACACCTGCACCGGACAGTCCCATTAAGCTGAACACATATATATATTGTTATATTTATACCAACAGCACGATGTTTTACAGAATAATGTTCAAAGTGCCGGAATATAATGATGAGGTTTTGGAAGAGGTTTACAGAACTCTTTATTCTTTCAGTACCGATGTTGAAATTGTAGGAAAATCACTCACATTTACCGATTTTAAACCGGAGATACCGGACTATTGGTCAGAGGAAACAAGAAAATTTTATGACAGTATCGTAAACTCAAAGGAATGTATGTGGGGAATATACACACCTCTTGCTATTGTAAACAATGATTTTTCGGAAGTGGACAGGCTTGAAAAAGAATTGGACTACAGCTTTGAGGGAGTATTGGAATACAGATATTACTTTGAAGATCTGCCTGTTGAGGGTATGAAAGCGGCGTATGAAAAAGGGAAAATTGTGGAATTAACCGTGCAGACCTCAACGGTAATGAACGGTGATTTGGACGGATACAATCCTGTTTTTGACATTTTGGACGGAAGATACGATTATCGGTTTGAGATTATGGCGCATCAGCTTAAGGAAGTCGGACATCCGGTTTTGTTCAGATTAAATAATGAGATGAATTCGGATTGGACAAGCTATGGCTCAAGCGCCTGCCTTGATGATCCCGAACTATATGTAATGCTTTGGAGAAAGATTTATAATATCTTCAAAGAGGTGGGAGTGGATAATGCAATATGGGTATTTAACCCGAATGATGAGAGCTTTCCGCCGGCAGGATATAATGCGTCCATGGCATTTTATCCCGGTGATGAATATGTTCAGGTTTTTGGTGTAACGGGATATAATACCGGCACATACTATGATACATTAAACGGTGAAAAATGGAAATCCTTTAAAGAGATTTATGATAATATAATGGAAAAGCATCATCATGTGTATGATAAATTTCCTTGGATTATAACAGAATTTGCATCAAGCTCGGTCGGCGGAGATAAGGCTCAGTGGATAACCGATATGTTTAATCAGCTTCATAAATATTCGAATATCAAAATGGCATTTTGGTTTAACAGTGTTGATATGGATACAAGAGAAGGATATGAGTCGATTGTGGCAAGACCGTATATTCTTGATGAAACTCCCGAAACAACCGCTGCCTTTGCGGAGGGGTTGAAAAAATACGGTAATTAAAAATGTAATTTGTGAATATTTTAGGATTTTACAATGTAAATATGTAATACAATAATTATATATAATGCTCACTGAATAAATGCTTTGAGAACAAAATATTTATTCAGCAGCCATTATATAAGTATAATATTTCTATTGTTTTTGTTTATAACAAAATTTGACGGCGAAATTGATTTAAAATTGGTTAAAATACTGAAAAATTTTCCTTAATCCAATGTTGACGTAGCGCTGATTTTATGATAGAATAAAAAAATAAAATATATACAAACAAAATAAGTATATAAAGGTATTTATTGGCTAATGAAAACGGGGTTAATAAGTCGAAAGTTTGAAAAAATGATTTCTGCTTTTTTTCAAACGGATTCATTAAAAAGTCATGGCCATAAAAGTGAAAGGGGGTGAACGGGATGGAGTTTGAAAAAATTAAAAATGTTATTGTAGATCAGCTTGGTGTTGACGAGTCCAAAGTTACATTAGACGCTTCGTTTGCCGACGACTTGGGAGCAGATTCTCTTGATGTTGTAGACTTGATTATGGGGTTGGAACAGGAATTTGATTTGGAAATACCGGATGAAGATGCAGAGGGTATTATTACGGTTGGTGATGCTGTAGAGTATATTAAAAACGCAAGAAACTGAAAACACCCTTTAAATAAACGGCTATGGAACATTGTATATAAAAATGTATGCATGTTCCATAGCTTTAGTTTGGTTTTTGATTTGGAGAAAATTTATGAATGAGTTGGAAAAAAATATAGGATATATATTCAAAAACAAAAAATATCTTAAAACAGCATTGACTCACAGTTCCTATGCAAATGAACACAGATGCCGAAGCTATGAAAGACAAGAGTTTTTGGGAGATTCGGTTTTAAGCATTATTGTAAGCGATTATTTATTTGAACACATGAAATCGGTAAATGAAGGTGATTTGTCAAGAACAAGAGCGGCACTTGTTTGTGAAGATACTTTAGCCGAGCTTGCGCACAGAATTAATCTCGGAGATTTTCTTTTGCTGGGAAACGGAGAAGAAAAATCCGGAAGTCGTGAAAGAGCGTCCATATTGGCAGATGTGTTCGAAGCGGTTCTTGCCGCAATTTATCTTGACAGCAGTATTGAAAATGCAAGAAAATTTGTGCTTGATATAATGAAGGATAAATTAGATGATGCTGTTCATAACAAAACCGGTAAAGATTACAAAAGCACGTTGCAGGAAAGCGTTCAGCACAGATTTCACGGAAAAACCAAGATTGTTTATACAACAGCAAAGGAAACCGGACCGGAGCACTGCAAGGAGTTTTACGTTGATTTGACAATTAACGGAGTTTTGGCGGCATCGGGAAAGGGCAGAACAAAAAAGGAAGCGGAGCAGGAGGCGGCAAGAATTGCCTTGTCGGAGAAAAAATATGAAATGTTATAATATTCCTATTTTTGTACCTCATAAAGGCTGCCCGTTTGACTGCGTTTTCTGTAATCAAAAGCATATTACCGGAAGCGGTGACGAGGTTGATGAAGAAAAAATCAAAAATACAATTGAGGAGTATTTAAAAACGCTGCCGAAGCAGGACAGTTATATTGAAGCTGCATTTTTCGGCGGCAGTTTTACCGGCATAGATTTTGATATGCAAAGAAGGTTTTTAAGTACTGCTTATGAATATGTAAAAAACGGAGAGCTTGACGGTATAAGACTTTCAACACGTCCCGATTATATTGATAAAAAAATATTGGATCAGCTGAACGAATACGGCGTTACAACAATTGAATTGGGTGTTCAGAGTCTTGACAATGAGGTTTTAAAAAAAAGCGGCAGAGGGCATGACGAAAATGCGGTATATGATGCCGTAAATCTTATAAGAAAATATAATTTTAAGCTTGGACTGCAAATGATGACGGGGCTGCCGGAAGATACAGAGGAAAAAGCTCTCAGAACAGCAGACAAGATTATTGCTTTGAAGCCTGACTTTGTCCGTATATATCCTACTTTGGTAGTAAAAGACACATATCTTGAAAAAATGTATTTACAGGGCGAGTATAAGCCTCAAAGCGTAGACGAAGCCGTTTGCTTATGTAAAAAGCTGTTGATAAAATTTAATAATGCAAAGATTAATGTAATCAGAATAGCTTTGCAGACAACCGATGAAATTTCATTGGGGGGATCTGTTGTCGCAGGACCTTATAACGGTCAGTTCAGAGAGCTTGTTGAATCGCAGATATACTATGACGGATTTTCATCGGTTCTTGACGGATACAAAGGAAACAGTGCGGTTATTTATGTAAATACCAAAGATATATCAAAAGCCGTGGGAAGCGGAAGATGCAATATAAAAAAGATATATGAAAAATATAAAGTAAAGGTAAAAATAAAAGGCTCGGATGATTTGAAAAAAGGGGATTTCAAATTGACCGATTGTACGGAAAGGGAGGTAACCGATTGTATTTAAAAAGATTGGAGCTTGTTGGTTTTAAATCCTTTGCTGACAAAACTATTCTTGAATTCGGACAGGGAGTAACAACGGTAGTAGGCCCTAACGGAAGCGGAAAAAGTAATATTTCGGACGCTATACGGTGGGTTATGGGAGAAATGAGCGCAAAAACTCTAAGAGGTTCAAATATGCAGGATGTTATTTTTGCAGGTACCGAAATTAGAAAACCGGTAAATTATGCTGAGGTAAGTCTTGTACTTGATAATTCGGATAAGATGTTTCCCATAGACTATGAAGAAGTAGTGGTAACTCGAAAGGTTTTTCGTTCGGGTGAAACGGTTTATCAGATTAACCATTCGGATTGTCGGCTTAAGGATATTCATGAGCTGTTTATGGATACGGGGCTGGGCAGAGACGGTTATTCAATGATAGGTCAGGGTAATGTTTCCCAGATACTCTCAACCAAGGCTGATGACAGAAGAACATTTTTTGAAGAAGCGGCCGGAGTTTCGAAATACAAGCACAGAAAAGATGAAGCTTTAAGAAAGCTTGTATCGGTAAATGAAAATTTGGTAAGAATTAATGATATTACAACAGAACTTGAAAGACAGCTTGGACCTTTGGAAAATCAATCAAAAAAAGCAAGAAAATATATGGAACTTTATGACGAATATAAAGGTCTTGATGTAAGTATGTGTCTTATAAATCTTGCTAAAAATTCGGAACTTTTAAAGGAAGCTCAAAAGCTGTATGACAGTATTTCCGGGGAAATAGAGGATTTAAAATCAAAGGAAACGGAAATTGAAGCTAAAAGAAATGAGCTTTATATGAAAAGCAGCAGTCTGGAGGAAGAACAGACACGAAAAAACAATGAATTAATCGACAATGAAGGAAAAAGCATGATATGTTCAAACGACATATCAATAGCTGAAAATGATATAAAGAACAATCAGGCATTTTACGACAGAATTGATAAAGAAATTTTTGAACTTGAAATAAAGAGCGCCGATGCAAAACAGCAGATAGAAGAATTAACAAAATCCATAGAGAACAGGAAAAATGAAAAAGAAATTTTAATGCAGGGGTTTGAGAATATTCAGCGCGACAATTCGGAAATTTTTGATTTGCTCAATTCATGTAAAGAGGAAATAGAAAGATTAAGAACAGACGTTATCGAAAAGATGAATGAAATTTCTTCCGCGAAGGCAAAAATAAGCGGTATAGAAAATCTTCGTTCGAGCTTTTTGCAAAGACGTGAGGCTGTTGAAAATGAAATAAAAACTCACGGAACAGGTATTGAGAATACAAAAAAAGAAATTGAAGAAGCTAAGGATATTATAAAGGTTAAAGGTGAAAAGGCAGAAACCATGCGAACAAGAGTGGATTCGCTTAATAATCGTATAACTTCCATGGATTCCGAATTTGAAGAAAACAAACGTCAGATTTCATCTATGCAGGTAAACCTTAATTCAAAAATTTCTCAAAAGAAAATGCTTGAGGGCATGGAAAATGAATATGAGGGATTTTCCCGTGCCGTTAAAGCTGTTATGACAGCGCCGCAGTTAAAGAAAAACGCTGTTTACGGTACTGTTTCGGGGCTTATCGAGGTTGAAAAAGAATTTGTTGTTGCCATCGAAACGGCTCTCGGAGGAGCAATGCAAAATATTGTTGTAGAAAGCGAAGAGGATGCAAAAGCAGCTATAAATTTCTTAAAACAGGCAAAATCGGGAAGGGCAACCTTTCTGCCCTTGTCTTCGGTCAGCGGCAGAGAACTTGAAAATATAAAGGATATTTCAAAATGCGACGGATATATCGGAGTAGCGTCCGAATTAATCACATACGACAAAAAATATTATTCTGTCATGAAAAGTCTTTTAGGCAGAGTTGTTGTTGCCGATAATATGGATAATGCTGTTTATATTGCAAGAAAATTTAATTATAGATTTAAGATAGTAACAACCGACGGAGAATTGCTGAATCCCGGCGGTTCAATATCGGGGGGAAGCGTAAACAGGACAAGCGGTTTTCTGTCCCGTTCTGCGCAGATAAAAAGTTTGGGCGAAGAAATAGCAAAGCTGACAGTCGATATTAAAGAAATGTCACAAAAAAATTCGCAGATTGAAACAGATATGCAGAATATAAGAGGTCAGCTTTCAAATTATATGCCGCTTTTGAGAGAATATGAAAATGATATTCTTGTAGCAAAGAATACACTTGAACATTTGCAAAGTACCCTTGAAAACAGCGGCAGTTCTCAAAACACTCTTGAACAGGAGCTGGAACAGATTGAAACGCAGCTTTCCTTATCAGCCGATGAGATTGCAAAGCAGATAAGCGAAACGAGAACGCTTGAAAAAACAGTCGAAGAACTTAATAATAAAATCAGCGAAAAGGAAGAGGAACAGGAACAGATAACAAACAGGAAAGAAGCGCAAAGCCAACAGCTGATGGACGAAACATTAAAGCTAAGAACAATCGAAAAGGATATTGAAGCTGAAAAGAATTCCGTTTCGGAGCTTAATAATCTGATTTTAGAGAATGAAAAATTAAAAACAGATAAAAAAAGCGAACAGGAAAGATTGAAAACCGACAGCAAGAGTTTAGAGGAAAAGATTTCCGCAAAAAATAAAGAAATTGAAGAAATAAAAGCTTTTTCTCAAAAGATTAAAGGGGAAATAGAAAGAATAGA
This sequence comes from Clostridia bacterium, assembly GCA_034101885.1. Classification (GTDB taxonomy): domain Bacteria; phylum Bacillota; class Clostridia; order UBA1381; family UBA1381; genus RGIG1988. The sequence continues at coordinate 25,934 of JAXEIW010000081.1, forward strand.
TAAGGAAAAAACGTCCATAGTGGAAGGCCTAAAGGGTATTACAAATTCAAATAAGGATTTGACCGACCGATTAATTACTTTACAGCAGGAACTCTCCAAAGCAGAGGCAAAACAGACAAAATATGAAAACGATTCCGAAAATATAATTAACAGACTTTGGGATGAATATGAATTAACGGTTACATCTGCTGATGAAATAAAGCAGGAGATAGAAAACACTGCGGAGGCACAGCAGAGAGTTTCCGAGTTAAAAGGTAAAATAAAGGCATTGGGAAGCGTCAACGTGGATTCCATTGAAGAATATGTTCAGACAAAGGAAAGATTTGATTTTCTCAGTAACCAGAAAAATGACCTTGAAAAATCTCAGGAAAATCTTAATAAGATTATTTCTTCAATGCAGGAGCTTATGGAGGAACATTTTAAGACGCAGTTTGAAGAAATCAATAAAGCGTTTTCAAGAGTATTTTGCGAATTGTTCGGAGGAGGACGAGGAAAGCTATATCTGTCCGATCCCAATGATGTTATGGAAAGCGGAATTGAAATTGAAGTACAGCTTCCGGGAAAGGGATTGCAGAACATTAATCTCTATTCGGGCGGTGAAAAATCCTTTATTGCCATTGCATTGCTTTTTGCGATACTTGAAGTGAAACCTACGCCGTTTTGTTTTCTTGACGAGATTGATGCGGCTCTTGACGATGTTAATGTTTCACGCTTTGCAACCTACTTGAAAAATTACATGAATTCAACGCAGTTCATTGTTATTACTCACAGAAGGGGTACTATGGAAGCAGCGAATATAATGTACGGGGTTACCATGCAGGAGAAGGGCGTATCAAAGCTGTTGTCACTGAAAATTGATGATGTTGATGATGAAATGCTTAAATAATGACTGCTGAACAATTATGAAACGCAGCCGCATAACGGCTTACAAGCATTTCAGAACTGTTTTTGCATATATTGAAAGGAAGAAGTTTATGGGATTTTTTGACAAATTGAAGCAGAGTCTTACTAAAACAAGAGAATCTCTTTCACATCAGGTGAATAATGTTTTTAAAGCCTTTGTTAAGGTAGACGAGGAATTTTTTGAGGAGCTTGAAGACGCATTGATTTTATCCGATTTGGGTGTTGAAACCACCGAATATATAATTGATGAGCTGAGAGATCGAACAAAATCCAAAAGGCTTACCGACGGAAACGATGTTAAAGAAGAATTAAAAAATATAATTGTGGAAATATTAACGGAGCAGGATTGTTCCATGAATATTAAAACAAAGCCATCGGTTATTCTGGTAATCGGAGTAAACGGAGTCGGTAAAACCACATCTATCGGAAAATTGGCGGCATATTACAAGGCACAGGGCAAAAATGTTTTGCTTGCGGCGGCCGATACTTTCAGAGCGGCGGCAATAGATCAGCTTTGTATCTGGGCGGACAGATGCGGATGTGAAATTATAAAACATTCGGAAAACAGTGATCCTGCCGCGGTGGTTTTTGACGGCTGCAACGCGGCAAAAGCTCGAAATACCGATATACTGATATGTGATACGGCAGGAAGACTGCACAACAAGAAGAATCTTATGGCGGAACTGAATAAAATTTCAAGGGTTATTGACAGAGAAATACCCGGGGCGTCAAAAGAAATTTTGCTTGTTCTTGACGCATCAACCGGTCAAAATGCTTTGTCACAGGCAAAGCTGTTCGGAGAAGCGGCGGAAATTTCCGGAATAATTCTTACAAAGCTTGACGGAACCGCAAAAGGCGGTATTGTTGTTGCAATTTCAAAGGAACAGCATATTCCGGTTAAATTTGTCGGCGTAGGCGAGAAGATAGAGGATATTCAGGAATTTAATCCGGGTGACTTTGCAAGAGCGTTGTTTGAAACGGACGATACCGATAATTCAGAGGTGAGTGAATAATGGTAAAGCATATAGTAATGTGGAAATTAAAGGATGAGAATAAAATTGAAAACGCAAATAAAATTAAAGAACTTTTGGAAGCATTGAAAACCAAGCTTGATATTATAAAAGAACTTGAAGTGGGTATAAACGAAAACGGCGGTGAATATGACCTTATATTGATAACCGCTTTTAACGACTTTGAGGACTTAAAGACCTACGATACCGATGAGGAGCATTGCAAAGTTAAGGATTTTATAAAGCAGCGCGTTACATCAAGAATTGCGGCTGATTATACCGCATATTAAGCTTTTTTTGACATTTAACGGATTTTGATAATTGAGGCTCGGATTTTAGAAAATAAAATTTGAGCCGTTTTATCTTTTATTACATAATGACTGCTGAAATAAATATTTTGCTACCAAAATTTTTATTTCAGCAGATTTTATCAATGCGAACTGTGTAAAATCTTTGATTTTACACGAAAAATTTTGACAATAGTCATAATTTTTCTAAATGCGATTGAAAATCGCATTTATTCAGTGAGCATTACATAGTCATAAAAGAAAATTTTTAAGAAGAAATATGGCGGTAATTTTCATCTTTAAAAATTAACAAATTGTTTAAAATCGTTGTAAAACAGGATAAAATCAGGCTTTATTTATTCAAAAAATATTATTTTTTTCCAATTTGTCGCAATCATTATTGACTTACAACAAAATATATTATATAATAAGAAAGAGAATTATTTTACATAAGAAAGGAAGGAGTAAAATGTCTGCAACAAAAATCTTAATAGCTGACGATGATAAAAATATTGTTGAGCTTTTGAAACTTTATATTGAAAAAGAGGGGTTTTCAACCGTTACGGCAATGAACGGTAAAGAAGCAATTGCTGCATTTGCCAAGGAAAAACCGGATCTTGTTATCCTGGATGTTATGATGCCCGAAGCTGACGGCTGGCAGGTATGCAAGGAAATAAGAAAAACAAGTAACACTCCGATAATTATGCTTACGGCAAAGGGAGAAACCTTTGATAAAGTTTTGGGACTGGAATTGGGCGCAGATGATTACATGGTAAAGCCCTTCGAAACCAAGGAGCTTATTGCCAGAATTAAAGCGGTTTTAAGAAGAAGTGATTCAAAAGAAAAAAGCTCTGCAGAAGAAGTAAGCTATGAAAATCTCAGTGTAAATCTTGCAAATTATGAGCTGAAGTTAAACGGAAAAATTATAGAAATTCCGCCTAAAGAATTAGAACTTCTGCACTTCTTGGCGTCTAATCCAAACAGAGTATTCACAAGAGAACAGCTTTTAGAGGAGGTTTGGGGCTTTGATTATTTCGGCGATTCGAGAACTGTTGACGTTCATATAAAAAGACTCAGAGAAAAGCTGGAAAACGTAAAGGGCAACTGGACTTTAAAAACCGTGTGGGGTGTAGGATATAAATTTGAGGTGAGATAATTGTTCAAGTCGGTATTTTCAAGGATGTTCTGGAACGATGTAATTATAGTATTTACGGCTCTTGCCACAATGATATGCACCCTTGTTGTATTATTCAGCGATTATGTAAATGACCGTCAATTTGAGAATGATATGAAGGCGGCAAAGAATATTCAGTTTATGACAATATATCTTGAAATAAAAAATCCCGACTACAGGAATTATTATATATACAATAATTTTTTGAAACAATATTCAGAATTTATAGAAGCTGATATAATAGTTGTAAATGCTGCCGGCTCGGTTCATGCCGCAACAAATTCCGTTGCAAGAGTACCGGCTGATATGAACGATAAGGTTCTTTCGGGGAAAACCATTCGTGTTAATTCCACCTTTGGAGGAGCATATCAAAAAAATGTTTTTGTAGTAGGTGTTCCGATTATGTATAACGATAATATAGTCGGCGGAATATATTTCAACACTCAAATACCGAATTTAAGAGGAAGATTAAGAGATTATTATGTACTTTTGCTTTTCCCGGCAATTATATCAATAATTATCGGATGTATAATTTCATATATAAAAAGCAAAAAGATAACAAGCCCTTTAAAGGAAATTAACAAGGGGGTTCTTGAACTTGCGTCAGGAAATTTCTCAAAGAGAATTTCGGTAAATAATGATGAGCTTGGTCAGCTTGCTTCAAGTTTTAATTATATGGCTGATTCCCTTGAAAGACTTGACGGATTAAGGACAAGGTTTGTTTCGGATGTTTCCCATGAATTAAGAACTCCCATGACGTCAATATCCGGCTTTGTGGCAGGAATATTGGACGGTACAATACCGCCCGAAAAGGAAAAAGAATATTTGCAGATTGTATATGATGAATCGGTGCGTCTTACCAAACTTACAAACGATATGCTTGAAATGACAAAGATGCAGTCGGCGGAATATAAGCTTGATATATCGGAATTTGATATAAACGAGCTTGTCAGAATATGTATAATTCAGCTTGAACAAAAAATCGAATCAAAAAATCTTGAGCTTGAAGTTGATTTTGAGCCGGAAAAAATAAATGTCCTTGCAGATAAGGACGCAATAAAGAGAGTTATTATAAATATAATAGAAAATGCTGTAAAATTCAGTTATGAAAATACAAAAATAATAATAAAAACAGAAATTCAGGATAAAAAAGTGAATGTAAGCGTAGGAAATTTCGGCGCAGGCATAAGTGAAGATGAAATGAAAAATATATTTGACAGGTTTTATAAAACCGATAAGTCCAGGAGCGAGGATAAAAAGGGAGCGGGCTTGGGACTTTCTCTTGCAAAAAATATTATGAATCTTCATAAACAAAAAATATGGGTTGAGTCCTTTGTTGCAAAGGAAGGCAGCAATGTCAAGTTTACACGCTTTACATTTACATTGAAATTGGCATAATTTTGCATTTATTATAAAAAAATATAGCCATGTACAGGAATGAAAGGATGATTAAAATGGCAGAATTAAGATGGAATCCGTTAACAAAGGATTGGGTAATGATAGCGTCTCACAGACAGAACAGACCGCAGATGCCAAAGGATTGGTGTCCGTTTTGCCCGGGTTCGGGCAAGGTGCCGGATAAATTTAAGGTTTATAAATATGATAACGATTTCCCGGCTTTAAGCCAAAATCCGCCTGAACCGGATGATGTTGAAACCAATATTTATAAAACACAGCCATCATACGGAAAATGTGAAGTTATTCTTTATTCACCCGAACATACCGTAACCCTTCCGGAATTGCCGGTTAACCACATAAGAGAACTTGTTGACCTGTGGACAGAGCGTTTTAATGAACTCAGCAAAGATGAAAAGATAAAATATGTATTTATATTTGAAAACAGAGGCGCAGCTGTCGGCGTAACAATGCCGCATCCTCACGGACAGATATATGGATATCCGTTTATACCTAAAAAAATAGAGCTTGAAATAAATTCTTTTAAAGAGCATAGGGAAGAAACAGGACATTGTCTGATGTGCGATATGCTTAAGGATGAAGTTGAAGCTAAGAGCAGAATAATAACTGAAAATGATGATTTTATTGTTTTTCTGCCTTTCTTTTCTGAGTATCCGTATGGTGTATATATTGCATCAAAAAGGCATTTCCAAAATCTCAACGATATGACTGAAAAGGAAAAGAACAGCTTGGCATCAATATTAAAGGAAACTGCCGGAACACTTGACAGTCTGTTTGATTTTGCTTTTCCGTATATGATGTGTATGTATCAAAATCCGGTAAATACGGAAGAAAACACAGATTTCCATCATTTCCATATTGCTTTTTATCCGCCTATGCGTTCAGCAGATAAGATTAAATATTGCGCATCTTCGGAAACGGGAGCATGGGCACATTGTAATCCCACCGCACCTGAGGAAAAGGCAGAGGAACTGAGAGCGGCTCATGAAAAATTTTTAAAAAATATAAATAAATAATATATAAAAATATCAGGCAATTGAGGTATATACTGCAATTGTCTGATAAATGCTGTAATGAAGGGAAATATTAAATGAGTATTTTTAGCAACGGATTGTGGATTTTATTACTTATACCGCTAAGACTTCTGGCGCTTGTTATACATGAATGTGCACACGGTATTGTGTCAACAAAGCTGGGAGATCCTACCCCGAGAATACAAGGCAGACTTACACTTAATCCTTTGGCGCACCTTGATCCTTTTGGTACACTTCTTATGATATTGACAGGATTCGGGTGGGCAAAGCCTGTGGAAATAAATCCAATGTATTATAAGGACAGAAAAAAAGGTATGGCGCTTGTTGCCTTTGCAGGTCCTCTTGCAAACTTTTTGCTTGCATTTATATCGGTATTTTTGTATGGATTATTCAGTGTGGTTTTATTTAAATTAAACGCACCTCAGAAATTGTATAATTTTATAAACTATGTATTTATTTATTCCGCACAAATAAATTTGTGTTTTATGGTTTTTAACCTTATTCCCATACCGCCTCTTGACGGTTCGAGAATACTTGGTATGTTTTTATCGGATAAAACATATTACACACTTATGCAGTATGAAAGATACTCTATGATTTTAATAATGGTATTATCGTTAAGCGGCGCTTTTTCCGCTATTATAAGCAATGGAGTAGGGTTCTTTTTAGACAGAATGTTTAGTGCGGTTATACCTTTATTCGATATGCTGATGAAGTGGTTGTAGACCGTTTGTATATTAACTGTAAAAATTAAACGGAAGATTAAATATGTATTTATCGGAAAGAGTGTACATTTTATGGAAAAAGTTTTGTATAAGCTTGAAAATTTTGAGGGTCCTCTTGATTTGCTGCTTCATTTGATTACAAAGAATAAGGTTAATATTTATGATATACCTATAGTTGAAATAACCGACCAGTATCTTGATGCCATTGCCGGAATAGAGGAATTGGATAATACAAGTGAATTTTTGGTTCTTGCGGCGCAGCTTTTATATATTAAATCTAAAATGCTGCTTCCGAAAGAGGAGGAAGAAGAGGAAGAGGATCCGAGGGAGGATCTTGCAAGACGACTTATTGAATACAAAAAATTCAAAGAAGCGTCTGTTGAATTGAGAAAAAGTGAATTTTCTTCGAGAGATATGTTCTTTAAAGGAACGGAAAAGATTGATTTTCCTATACCTCCATATGACAGACACCATGAAACTGATGAGCTTATAAATGCATTTAATTCTATTATGCAGAGAAAAATCAGACGGGAAAAACCGAAGAAAAAAGCATTTTTCGGCATAGTCGGAAGAGAAAAGGTGTCGGTTGAGGATATGGTTGAAAAGGTGTGCAAAATTTTGGCACAAAGACGTAAGGTTAATTTTCAAAGCATCTTTAACAAGGAGGAGTCAAAGCCTGAAAAAATAGCTACATTTCTGGCAGTTCTCGAAATGATAAAATTAAATAAAATATCTGCCGATTATGATTATGAAAAGAATGATTATATAATATCGGCTGTCAAATCTACTTAAATAAGAGCGGTATGATGGGGGATTTACATGGAGGATTTAAACATTCAATATGCCATAGAGGGCATTTTGTTTGCGGTTGGTGAGCCTGTAAAGGCTTCAAAGCTTGCGGCCGTACTTGATACGGACATAGAAACAATAAATGAAGCTGTCAGAATCTTAAAGTATAATTATGATACACAGCAGCGCGGAGTAATGATAATTGATATTGATGAGGGTTATCAGCTATGCTCAAGACCTGAATATCATTCATTTATTCAGGAAATAATAGGAGATCAGAGGAGACAGGCTTTATCAAACGCAGCAATGGAGGCTTTGGCTATTATAGCGTATAAACAGCCTATCACAAGAGGACAGGTGGAATTTGTTAGAGGCGTAAACAGTGACGGAGCAATAAACAGACTTTTGGACAGGGATTTGATAGAGGAAGTGGGAAGACTTGACGCACCTGGCAGACCTATTTTATACGGTACTACTGTTAATTTTTTAAGGTGTTTCGGACTTAACACCACAAAGGATTTACCGACAATAGATTTCAGTGAGTTATTTAAGGAATATGAACAGCTTGAAATAAATACAAACGAAATTGAGGAGAAAGACAGCGGTGAGGAGAAAGCAGAATCACTGCAAAAAGAAAGTGAAGAAAATCCGGATAATAATGTCTGAAAAAAATTTGAGCTTATGAAAGGGGAACTGTTGATGACGGTGTTAATTGTGATTTTAATTTTTTTTGCAGTGCTTACAGGTCTGCTGCTTATACCGTCTGAATTGATGTTTTCCTTTGTTTGGAACGAGTGCGAAAGAAGGACTGAACTGAAATTTAAGTATTTGTTTCTGAAAATAATTTTAATGCCTAAGGAAGAAAAAAAGGGCAAAAAAAAGAAAAAAGAAAAAAAAGAAAATGACAATAATAAAGAAAAGAAAAAATATACCTTTGACGATGTAAAAGAAAAATGTACAAATATTAAGGATATATATTTTGAAATTAAAGATGATGCGGCAAATATACTTGCATATGCCGGAAAGCATGCTGTTTCGATAAAAAATCTTGATATTAATGTCAGATTTGATTTTGATGATCCAATGAAGACGGGAATATATACCGGAATTATAAACGGTTCGGTGTATAACGTTATCGGACTGATTGACCGAGCGGTTTCGGTTGAAAAAATGAAGGTTAATATAATACCGCTTTTTAATAACAGAAATTTTTTTGATATATCGGTAAATGGTATAGTTAAGATAAAAAATGTGCATATTATGTTTATACTTATCAAAACTTTGAAGATTATGTTTAAACTTAAAAAAATAAAAAAATAAATTTTAAAAGAAGAAAGGAATGTTTATTATGTCAGATCATCCAATTGAAGGGTTAATGGATACTGCGATGAGCAATATCAAATCAATGGTAGATGTAAATACCGTGGTGGGAACAGCCGTTACTACACCTGACGGCACTATGATTATTCCGGTGTCAACCGTAAGTTTCGGATTCGGAGCGGGCGGCTGTGATTTTGACAGCAAAAAATCAACAGCCAATCCTCAGGAAAAACCGAATTTCGGCGGTGGTTGCGGAGGCGGAGCAAATGTTAAGCCGATTGCTTTTCTTGTTGTCGGAAACGGAACAATAAAGCTTCTTCCCGTAACGCCTGAAGAATCACCTGTCAATAAAATTATTGATCTTGTACCCGATATGGTAGATAAGGTAAACAGCGTTGTATCTGAAGTTGCGCAAAAGGTGGAAAAAAATAAGGAAAAGAAAAAAGACGACGAAGAAAAGGATTATACGGTTGATGTGGCCGAATAATTTAATATGATAAATTTTATAGTGTCTTTAAAGCGTTTATGAAGTAAAAACATAGGCGCTTTTTTCTTTAAAAATATAAATTAGTGTTGACATAATTATGGAGATGTGTTAAAGTATTTATTGGAAAGAATTATGTATAAAAAATTTTTATGTAAAGGGAGTTTAATATTATGGTCAGAAAATCATTTAAAATGAAATTGTATAAGGGAATGAAGGAAGAATACAAAAAGCGTCACAGTAATTTATGGCCTGAAATGAAAGATATGATTCATGAGTTCGGAGGAAAAAATTATTCGATATTTTTTGATGAACAAACCGATACACTGTTCGGTTATCTTGAGATTGAAAGCGAAGAGCTGTGGGATAAAAGTGCACAGACTGCAATATGTCGCAAGTGGTGGGATTATATGGCGGATATTATGGAAACAAATGACGATAACAGCCCTGTATCAATAGATTTGTGTGAGGTTTTTCATCTGGATTAAGTATTAATCATACTGATATATATTTTTTATGCTTTCTCTTTGTATATCTACTGTATAAATTTTTAAAATAATTTCGTATAAATATAAAAAAGACTTGACAAACAGTAAATTTCGGTATATAATTGTCTTAAAATAATACAAAATTAAGAATTATCTTTGCAAATATAATGTTATTTTAAAAATATTAATCGAGGTATAGAAAAATGAGTTTAAAAAAAATAATCAGTATGTTTATATGTCTGTGTGCCGCTAATACGATTTCGTCCTGTTCATATGCGGAAAATATTGATGATATTAAAGTTACCGTAAACGGAGAATATATTGAATTTGATCAGCCACCTGTTATAATAGATGACAGAACCATGGTTCCGGTTCGTAAAATATTTGAAAAACTCGGAGCCGAAGTCAAATATGACGAGAAGACCTCAACAGTGTATGCAAGTAAGACGGGATTTGAGCTGTCCATGCGTATAGGGGACGATAAATACATATTAAATAATACGGAAAAATATCTTGATGTTCCTGCCATGATTATTAATGACAGAACTTTAGTCCCTGTTCGTGCCGTTTCCGAGAGCATGGACTGTAATGTTGAATGGGATAACAGTAAAAGAACAGTTGTTATTTTTACAGACAATACGAAAGAGGGAGGAACGCTTGAAGTTCATTTTATAGATGTCGGACAGGCAGATTCCGCACTTTTAAAATGCGGTGGCAAGACTATGTTAATAGATGGCGGAAACGCGGCAGACAGTAATACTGTTGTTGCGTATCTGAAAAAAAACGATGTTGATTATCTTGATTATATGGTGTGTACACACGCACATGAGGATCATGTGGGGGGACTTTCAGGACCGCTGTCGGTGATGGATGTAGGAACCATATATGCTCCTGTGACCGAGGAAAGCACAAAAGCATATTTGAATTTTAAAAATAAGGCAGAGCAAAAAAATATTGAAATGGTGCATCCGAGTTGCGGTGAAGTCTTTTATTTGGGTGACGGAAAGGTTGAAATTTTAGGACCGGTCAGCGAGAATACAAATAATTTAAACGATACTTCAATAGTAATGAAGGTTTCTTACGGAGAAAATTCATTTCTTTTTACGGGAGATGCCGAAAAAAATGAAGAATGGGATATTATAAATAAAGATTATGATTTAAAGTCGGATGTTTTAAAGGTCGGACATCACGGTTCTGAAAATTCAAGCTCATATCTGTTTTTAAGAGAAATAATGCCGAAATATTCAATAATATCGGTAGGTAAAGACAACAAGTATTCTCATCCTTCCGAAACACTTTTATCAAGATTGAGAGATATTGGTTCAAAGGTGTACAGAACGGATATGCAGGGAGATATAATTGCGGTTAGTGACGGAAAAAATATTATTATTAAAACGCAGAAAAACAGCGATATTCAAACTAATCCAACCGAAAGAGATAAGACAGCGGACAATTCGGAGCAAAACAGTATTGTATCTGAAGATGTCGAAGAAAACAGTGACAGAAATGAAATGGTTTATATTGGGAATAAAAACACTAAAAAATTTCATAAATCATCTTGCGTTTCTTTGCCGGCAGAAAAAAATCGTGTAGAATTTCAGTCACGGGATGATGCTTTAAATCAAGGATATACATCATGTTTAAAATGTAATCCTTAGGCTAATCGGTAACTAAAGAATTATTCGGAAGATTTATAAATATATGTTGCAATAACATCATGTATAAATCAAAAGGAGTACAAATGAAAAATAATTTGATAAAATATGAAAAAGATTATTTTATAAAAAAATGCTTTATAGGTGTTTTAACAATAGTTATAGCAGTGTTATTTCCTGTTTTTGCTTTTGCAGGAAGTGTTCCTGAAGACTTGCTTTACACTGATTACGCCGAAGTATATTTCGGAGAAGTAAAAAGCGTTGAAGGGGATAGAATAACAGTAATTCAAAGAAAAAATATTAAAGGTGCCTTTGAAGAAGGCAGAACAATTGAGTATCAGAAGTTTGCTTTTACGAAAAATCCGAAAGTCGGTGAAATATATCTTTGCGGCTATTTTGATGAAAACAATCCTCTTGATATTTGGCAGGTTACAAGTCTCGATACTGCTTCTCTAAAAATTTTAAATGATGATGATATGTCAAAAAGAATGCAGAAATATCTGAATGACGGATTGTTTGACGAGCAAAATGCAAAGCTTGCAGAGAATGATGAAAATAAATCGGAAATAGAAAAATCCGATAATGAAGATACGGCTTCATTTAATTTTAAACCGACAGTGTTTTTTTCATTAAGATGTAATACTGTTGAAATTATTGTAACCATTGTTATTCTTTTAATAGTTGTTATTACAGTAATTTATCTGATTAAGAGAAAAAGAAAATAGTATGGTTTATTCGGCATATTGATTTAATATGTCGAATTGTTATTTTTTAGCATTAAAATATATAATAAAATATTCTACTTTTAAGCAATTTTAACTAAAATGTGATTTTGTTCATAAACAATTCAAAAAAAATTAAAAAATTGTTGCAAAATTAAAAAAATAATGTTATAATAGAAAGGTATTTTAAAAATATCTCTGGAGAGCCCCGGTAAAATGGGCGCCGAAGGTGTACGGAATATTTTCCAATCTCTCAGGCAAAAGGACAGGGTAGTTTAATGCTGTCTGCTCTTCAAAGCCTTTAAAGGCTTTTATTTTTTTGGAGGAGTGTTGAATCAAGTGGAACAATTTAATGAAATTTTAGGGGTAATTGATAATTATGTATGGGGAATACCGTTAATAGTGCTTATTCTGGCGGTCGGTATATTACTGACAATAAGAGTAGGAATACTGCAAATACATAAGCTTCCGTTGGCATTAAAATTTATGGTATCAAATGAGTCGGAAGGAGAGGGCGAGGTTTCAAGCTTCGGTGCGCTTTGCACAGCTCTTTCGGCAACTATCGGAACGGGAAATATCGTAGGTGTGGCAACCGCTATTGCAGAAGGCGGACCGGGCGCGCTTTTTTGGATGGAGGTTGCGGCATTTTTTGGTATGGCAACAAAATATTCCGAGGGATTGCTGGCAGTTAAATACCGCGAGGTAGGAAAAGACGGAAAGATTTTGGGCGGGCCGTTTTATTATATAGAAAAGGGTATGGGAAAGAAATGGACATGGCTGGCAAAAATTTTTGCGGTTTTTGCGGTTCTGGCAGGTATCATGGGTATTGGTACAATTACTCAGATTAACGGTATTACATCGGCAGTTCAGAATTTTTTTGAATCAGGTTCACATACTGTTGCTTTCAGATTGGGCGGAATGGATTATTCGTGGTCTGTAGTTATTTCAGGAATTTTGGTAACCTTATGTGTTGCATTGGTTGTAATCGGGGGTATTAAAAGAATATCAAAGGTTTCGGAGATCATTGTTCCGTTTATGGCAGTGCTTTATTTTGCAACGTGCTTGATACTGATATTAACAAATATTACAAGAGTTCCGGAAGCAATAGCAATTATAGTTAAAAGTGCATTTTCTCCAAAGGCTGTATTTGGCGGCGCTATTGGTATTACAATAAAATCTGCTATGCAAAAGGGAATATCAAGAGGAATTTTCTCGAATGAAGCGGGACTGGGTTCTGCACCTATTGCTGCGGCAGCTGCCCAGACAAAAGAACCTGTCAGACAGGGATTGGTTTGTATGACAGGAACGTTTTTTGACACTATCGTTATTTGTACAATGACGGGATTGTCTGTTGTTTTAACAGGGGCTTATAAAGATGCTATGAGCGGCAGTATTAAAGGTGCGGCAGTTACAACTCAAGCATTTGAAACAGGTCTTCCTTTCCCAAACGGTATATGCGCATTTTTACTGATGATTTGTTTGATATTCTTTGCATTTACTACAATTCTCGGGTGGGATTATTATTCGGAAAGATGTCTTCAATATCTTGTAGGAGACAGGAAAAAGGTACTTATGGTATATAAAATTCTTTATATTGCTGCAGTTTTTATCGGACCGTATCTTACAATATCGTTTGTATGGACATTGGCAGATATTTTCAACGGCTTGATGGCAATTCCTAATTTGGTTGCGCTGTTTGCATTAAGCGGAGTTGTATCTGCGGAAACAAAGGATTTTTTCAAAAGGCACAATGCCGATAAAAAATCAAAATAAATATTAATTTAATTTATTGAATGAATAAGATAATTGTTGAGCGTTAAAAATGATTATCTTATAATGTTTGAAAGGACGTAATTGTATATGTTAAAATATGAATTGGCTCATGCTTCCGGACCTATAATTAAGTCTTTGAGAAAAGAAAGACGAATGACACAACAGGATTTGTCGGTATTAATGAATGTTTCTCGTTCTGTAGTGGCAAATTGGGAGGCAAAAATGAGAGCACCGACAACAGAACAGTTTTGCAAACTGGCAGGTATATTTAATGTAACAACAGATTTTTTGATTGGAAGAGATCAAAATCAGCGTCTTATAAATGCTCAGGAAAATATTATTGATATTAATAAATTGAACAGTACCGGAAAAAGTCTTATGCTAAAAATATATAAGCTTCTAATGTCAGATGATAATTTTACGGAAAACAGTAAAAACAGAAAAAAATCCGATGGTTAATTTCATTTATAATAATTCTTTTTGATATTTCTACTTTTGACAATTCATAAGCAGAGTATCAAAAGGTTTTTATTTGTCGGTTAGTCCGTCAAAATTTCCAGTATTTTTATGGCTTTTGTGAGTAATTTACAATGTAATCTATAAATTATTTAATATTGTGATATTTTACTTGACAAATGGTTTATTTAGTGTTATACTTGTTTATGTTGAGTTTGTATGCGAATGTGGCGGAATTGTCAGACGCACATGGTTCAGGTTCATGTGAGAGTAATTTCATGCAGGTTCAAGTCCGTGAACCCCTTTTTAAGGGAGTAAACAAAAAACGGCTTGTGTAAATGCTGACAACGAAAAATTTAATATATGCGGACGTGGCGGAATTGGCAGACGCGCATGGTTCAGGTCCATGTGCTCGCAAGAGCATAGGAGTTCAAGTCTCCTCGCCCGCACCAGAAAAGACGGTAGGTTTTGATAAAAACCTACCGTCTTTTCAACGAAATACGCCTTTCGGCGTGTGAAATATTTGCTTCGCAAATGTTAATGGCGTATTTTATTTCACTGAAAGCGTAAGCTTTCAATTTCACAATTTCTGCTTCGTACTACTCAGAAAATTTAATAGTCTGCTTTATGTGCTTTAAATCGCCTATTCTATACAATTTTTTGATGATTTCTGCCTCAAAAGCATTTAATATATCTGCCAAATCTTTATTCTGTATGTTGTTGAATCTGTAGTATTCATCGGCTGATTTTTCCGCTTGCCATTTATTCAGGCAAACTCGGGAAGAATATTTGGAGGCATGTCCTCAAATATGGTAAAATTCAACTAAATGTCGCTTAATATTTGTGGACATTTTATATTGTATTTACTAAAATAAGAATTATATGTAGAAAATTGTTGAAATATATTTAAAGTGTGATATAATATATATAATTATATTTCTAAGTAATAAAGAGGGATGAAAATGTTAAAATCTAAAAAATTAAAAAGAGCGTTTTCAATCATCATGACTTCGGTTTTCTGCATGGTCGCTTTTGCACAGACATTGCATGCCGATGAATACGCATTAAAGGGAACGATTAGTTCTGCTTTGGAACTCATGGAAGGTGCAACCTCATGGACCACCAACCAGACGACAGGAAACATTGACATCAGACATGAATCTGATACAAGTGACGGTGCGATTTTTACCGCTTATAAGCTTTTGAATATCGAAAATAAAGCTGGTGTGCTTAATGTGTCAATACCTGCAGACGCACAGGATTTCTGGAACGATTATACAGGAAAACCTTCGGCAACTGTTCCTGATATAAAAGAGGAATTGGCAGGAAAAACGCCTGCCGAACAAAGCAGTGACATTATAAACAGATTTCTCGCCTTTACTGGCACAAAGCCTGGCGGTAAAGATTCATCTGAGGCAAGTGGAGGCAAAACACAGATAACCACAGAATTCGGCTTCTATGCTATATTGCAGACCGGCGCTCCCGTTAAAGGCTTTATTGCTTCAGCGCCTGTGCTTGCTTGTTTGCCCATGCAGGATCCTACGAGCGGTACATGGCTCAGTCAATTCACAATTGAGCCTAAGGATGATAAAATCAGCGTTACTAAAAAGGTGCATGCATCCGATGAGATTGACTTCAAGGATGAAACAATAACAAATATTAACGATACCGTTACATATGAAATTATTGCAGAGCTTCCCGAATACGGAGCAGATATTATCAGCAGCGGAATAACTTATACTCTGGAGGATAAACTGCCGGACGGAGTTACCATGAAGGACGGAACAGTGAAGATTGAGCTTGAGGAGAAGGGTACCACAGTATTTACGGAAGATACAACACTTGCTACACGTACATATACCCCGGCTGCAGCACCGAATCCGGCAAAGATTACGGTTCAATTCAATAACTATAAGAACGATATTAATAAAAAATATGACAAAATCAAAATTACATACAGTGCTGATCTGAACAAGGATGCTGTTATTGAAGGTGACGGAAATATTAATAATGTAACCTTAACATATTCCTCGTATAGCAATCAACTCGCAACAACCACAGCAGACGCTAAGGTTTACACCTTGGGTCTTGATATTACAAAGGTTGACAAAGACGGCGGAGCAGCTCTTACCGGTGCGGAATTTGAGGTGCATAAACAAAGTAATGGCTTAGATGAGGCAATTAAGTTTGTAGAAATAACGGGAGCGGACGGCATAAAAAGATACAGAGTTGCGACACAAGCAGAAATAAATAATGATGAAGTAACAAAGGTAACGACAATCAAGGTAACCGATACTGATGACGCAAACAAAGGTAGGTTTATGCTTGATGGCTTAAACAATACAACTTATTGGTTCAAGGAAACAAAAGCACCGACTGACTACAATCGCCCCGCGGATTTATTTGATATTGAGGTTAAGCCTACTGCATATACTGATGCAGAAAATCACGGAGATTATAATGGAACCGGCACAGAGCTTGACTTTGACGACAATCGTCAAGATGAAAGCATACAAAACTCAACCGGTATAGACTTGCCTGTAACCGGTGGTATCGGCACTATACTCTTTACTGTAATAGGACTTTTGCTTATGGCGGGTGCGGCTTACTTCCTTTTCTTTAACAGGAAGAAATGCAAATAAATAATTGTAATATGCGAAAATCCGCTTGTAATCAGTTACGGCGGATTTTTGATTAGGTGATACATATGAACAACAAAATAAAAATTATCGTATGTGTTTTGATGTTTGTAGCAGGGTTGTCTGTAATGTTTTATCCTGTGGTAAGTAACTATTTCCACCAAAGGAATCAGGTCGGAGTTATTGATGAATACCGCAGACAGGTTGAAAAAATATCAAGGGAACAGATTGATGCAATGAAGAGTGCTGCAAGGGAGTATAACGAGCTTCTTGCAGACCTTGCCATAAACGGCAGCCCGTCGATAACGTCCTCTGACCTTGAATACAAAAGCCTGCTCAACGTAAATGATGATGTAATGGCATATATTACAATTCCGGTCTGCAATATTAGTCTGCCCATAAGGCATGGCTGCGGTGAGGAGGTTCTGCAAAAAAGCGCAGGGCACATTCCCGAAAGCTCTCTCCCTATAGGCGGCGAAAATACTCATGCCGTTATTACGGCACACAGGGGATTGCCCTCCGCAAAGCTCTTTACTAATATAGACAGTCTGAAAGAAGGCGACCTGTTCTTTATTCACGGGGTTGACGAAACTCTTGCCTATAAGGTAGATCAGATAAAAGTAGTTCTTCCCGATGACATAAGCTATTTGCAAATTACTCCCGGTAAGGATTATGTTACTCTTGTAACCTGTACACCGTACGGAATCAACACGCACAGGTTACTTGTGAGAGGAGAGAGAACAGAGTACATCCGGGAGGTTGAGGAGGAGCAGGTTGCCGATGCCAAAAAGAAGCATAACAAAACGGTGATTCTCTATGTAATAGGTATTATTGCAGCGATATTGGTTATGCTTATTGTATATTTCATCAGAAAAAGACTGATAAAACAGAAACTATAATGAAAGGAACGGTATAGGGTGTTATGAAAAAGACAGCATCGCTTGTGTCGATGGTTTTGTTCATTTCGATGCTGCTCAGCGTATGCGGAGTTCATTCGGAAGCGATGGGCAGTCTTACAATTAAATACATGCACAAGGATACCGGCAGAGGTGTAATAGGTGTTGAGATGTCTCTTTTCAGAGTGGGCGATATATCGGACGGCGTTTATAAATTAACTCCGAATTTTAACGAAGCTGCCGTTGATCTTAACTCTCTTACCACCGACAACAGCAAACACAATGCGGCAAAAACGCTCTATAAGTATGCTGTGCAGCAAAGCATAAGCGGTACCGCATTATATACAGACTCAAACGGCACTGCGTATTTTTCCGGGCTTTTACCGGGAGTATTCCTTGTTGCTCAGACAAAAGCCGTATCGGGCGTTAAAACTATTTCGCCTTACATTGTGTTCATTCCGGAGCAAGGTGCCGGCGGTGCATCCATATACAATGTTTTATCCAATGTAAAAACAGAAAAGGACAGTAATGGCTCGCAAGGCGGCGGTGACAGCTTGTTTTCGATTACCGTAGCCAAAATATGGGACGATTCCGACGATGCTGACGGCATCCGCCCGGAAAGCGTATCGATTACACTTCTGCGCAGCGGAAAAAAGCTGACTACCGTTTCGCTCAGCAGTGAAAACGGCTGGAAGCACACCTTCTTAAAGCTCTCGGGGGATAAATCCTCATATACGGTCGAGGAAACGCCTGTTGACGGCTATACCGCCTCCTATTCGGGCAGTGCCTCGGAGGGATTTGTTATTATAAACAGTCACAGTGCGGTAAATCCTCCCAAGACAGATGATATGTCGGTTTTTGTAAGAAAGCGGTGGGTTGATGATAATGACAGGCAGGGAATAAGACCGAAAAGCGTCACAGTACAGCTCATAAAGGACGGCGAGGTGTACCGTACGGCACAGCTGGACAGCTCAAATGACTGGAGCTTCAGATTTGATAAGCTTACAGACGGGGAATACACTGTAAAGGAAATTTCGCCTGAGGGGTACAGTACATCATATAACAGAACGGACGGCAATCTGTATACCGTCATTAACACTGTAGGTGACGAAAAGGACGACCCGCCTCTTAAGCCGGTTAATCCGTCATATTCAAGCATTTCGGTGAAAAAGGTGTGGAAGGATAACGACAATGCTGACGGTTCACGTTCCAAAAGCGTTAAAGTCAGTCTTATAAAGGACGGCAAAATATATCTTTCTGCCGAGCTTTCGGAGGAAAACGGCTGGGAGCATACCTTTACAGAGATTCCTAAAAACTCAAATTACAGTATATATGAGGAAACTGACGGAAAATACAGCGTTTCCTACAGCGGCAGTGCGTCGGAGGGATATGTTATAACAAACACCTATCCCACCGATACACCGACAAATATCTCCCCTGAGCCTACAAGCCCCGGCACAACCGATATTCCGGTGGAGAAAATCTGGCTTGACAACGAAAACGAAAGAGGTACAAGACCGCAGAGTATCACGGTAAGGCTTATAAAAGACGGAGGAATATACCGTGAGCTTGAGCTTTCGGAAGAAACCGGCTGGAAGGGAGTATTTTCCGATGTGCCGTCCGATGCTTCATACAGCATTACGGAAAAAGAGATTCAGGACTATTCGGCAGCTTATACAAAAAGTGCCGACAACGGCTTTATAATTACAAATACAGCCGTTTCGGGAAATACCTTTATCGGTATACCTCCAAAGCCTTTTGTTCCTGCCCTGACTGATGAAAACCCTCCTTATGCCGTTGAATCATCCGAGCCTGTTGCCATACCGCAGACGGGTAATTTGAATTGGCCTGTGCCTGTTCTTGCGGTGTCGGGAATTATATTTCTGATAATCGGATTCATATTGCTTCCGTCAAAAAGGAGTGATAACAAATGAAAAGAGCCGCAGTCTTTATTGTAACCGGCTGTATTCTGCTTCTTTCGTCAGCTGTTCTTTTTATCTGTAATGAAGTCGGCTCTTTTCATGCTGCCGAGGAATCTATGGAGATTCTCAGCAGTCTTGAGGAAGAAATGCTTTCAGACACTCCCGGAACAATAGATGAGTATGAGGGTGCAATGCCCACAAGGCTTGTGAACGGAATCAATACGGTGGGAGTTGTTTCTGTTCCGTCTGTAGGAATTGAAATTCCGGTTGCAGCGCAATGGAGCTATAAAAATCTAAAAAAATCCGCCTGCAGATACAGCGGTACTGCAGAGGACGGCAGGCTTATTATTTTAGCACATAATTACAGACAGCATTTCGGTAGTCTGGGAAAAGCGGAGAAGGGTGACGAGGTACAGTTTCTTGACGTAAACGGAACACTGTATGTCTATCAAATAACCGACAGGGAAATACTGGGAAAGTATGAGCTTGACAGGCTTACCGATACAGACAGCGACCTTACTCTTTTTACCTGCACCTACGGCGGTAAGAAACGGGTTGTTGTACGCTGTGTAAAGCAGCAGGATAAAGAATAATCGTATAAATATCAGGAAGAATTACAGCAAAAATAAATGAAATTTTGTAAAGAAGGAGGGGCAGTTTAGTCATGACTCATAAAACAAAATA